>NZ_JBYSWK010000016.1:0-78898 GCF_058781025.1 Heyndrickxia sp. FW510-T9
TTAATATCCTTACTTTGTTCAAGAATGAAAAACCTTTATAAGTGAAAATGCCTTGAAACTAAGTCCGGATTAAAAAATATAGCCATTTACGAAAAACAACAAGTTAAAATCGGCTTTTGAATTTTAATAAAAATTTCCTTATTTAAACATTAGAGGGAGTTGTTGTGACCATAGAAGGTAATTGAGAAAAAAATTACTGATGGATGAACCGATGGAAATAGTTAAAATTATCATCAACAATCTGGCTTGAAAAACTCGATTTGGTTTTAAAAGCTTTTCAAAATTAAGTGCTTGTACTGACCAAAATGTAATCCCTATGAAAAAAATGTGTACGATAATACTTATTAAAGCTTGTTGTCCAAAATCGGCTATCATTATCTATGCTCCTTTTTCAATCATTGTAAAAAACACCCTCTGCAAAACAGAAGGTGTTTCTTATTATATTAGAAGCGGTTTTCAGCAACATTTATACGATTTATCGCACGCTTGAGTGAAAGTTCTGCACGTATAAGATCAATATCATCTGTTTTAGCTTGAATTCTCTCTTCGGCACGAACTTTTGCTTCTTTTGCACGTTCGATTTCAATGCTTTCTGATTTTTCAGCTGTTTGAGCTAAAATGGTTACTTGTTCAGGTCGCACTTCTAGAAAACCGCCACTTACTGCTACGAGCTCAGTGTCGCTGCCTTTTTTTAACCGAACAGCGCCAATTTGAAGTGGAGCTACGGTAGGAATGTGTCCAGGTAAAATACCTAGTTCACCGCTTTGCGCCTTTGTAATCACCATTTCCACATCTGAACTATACACTGGGCCGTCTGGAGTGACAATACTGACTTTCAATGTCTTCATCTTTGATCCTCCTGGTCCCTTATTATACCTCTACGCCCATCTCTTTAGCTTGTTTAATAACATCCTCAATTGTACCTACAAGACGGAATGCATCTTCAGGTAAATGATCGTATTTACCTTCTAGAACTTCTTTAAATCCGCGAACTGTTTCTTTTACTGGAACATATGAGCCTTTTTGGCCAGTAAATTGTTCAGCCACGTGGAAGTTTTGCGATAAGAAGAATTGAAGACGACGAGCACGAAGTACGACAAGTTTATCATCATCGGAAAGCTCATCCATACCTAAGATTGCAATAATATCTTGCAATTCTCTATATCGTTGTAAGGTTTGTTGCACTTGACGGGCAACATTGTAATGCTCTTCACCAACAATCTCAGGTGAAAGTGCACGAGAAGTTGAAGCTAATGGATCCACTGCTGGGTAAATACCCATTTCAGACAATTTACGCTCCAAGTTCGTTGTAGCATCTAAGTGAGCAAATGTTGTAGCTGGAGCAGGGTCAGTATAGTCATCTGCTGGTACATAGATAGCTTGAATAGAAGTTACTGAACCAACGTTTGTAGATGTAATACGCTCTTGTAATTGACCCATTTCCGTTGCAAGTGTTGGTTGGTAACCAACGGCAGAAGGCATACGTCCTAATAGGGCAGAAACCTCAGAACCTGCTTGTGTAAAACGGAAAATGTTATCGATAAAGAACAATACGTCCTGTCCTTGCTCATCACGGAAGTATTCTGCCATAGTAAGACCTGTTAAGGCAATACGCATACGTGCACCAGGAGGCTCGTTCATTTGTCCAAATACCATAGCTGTTTTCTTGATAACTCCAGAATCCTTCATTTCATAATAAAGGTCATTTCCTTCACGAGTACGTTCTCCAACGCCTGCAAATACAGAAATACCACCATGTTCTTGAGCGATGTTATTAATCAATTCTTGAATTAAAACTGTTTTACCAACACCGGCACCACCGAAAAGACCAATCTTACCACCTTTAATATAAGGAGCAAGCAAGTCTACAACTTTTATACCTGTTTCAAGAATTTCTACTTCTGTAGAAAGTTGATCAAATGTTGGAGCAGTTCTATGAATTGGATCACGGCGAATACCTTCAGGAAGTTCTCCGTCTAAATCAATCGCATCACCAAGTACATTGAATACACGGCCTAATGTTACGTCCCCAACTGGAACCGAAATTGGCTTACCAAGATCCGCAACATCCATACCACGTTGAACACCATCTGTAGAAGACATAGCAATTGTACGAACAGAATCATCACCTAAGTGAAGAGCAACTTCTAAAGTTAGATTGATGTCAACTTCAGTAGATGACTGCGCTTTATATTGAACATTTAACGCATTGTATATATCAGGGAGTTGACCATTTTCAAACTTAACGTCAACAACTGGACCCATTACCTGTAGAACGTGTCCTTTGTTCATCTTTTTACCTCCTATCTTGCATTAAGGCGAACAGAATGTCGCCTGAGCTTTTCTTTACTAAAATTGGCCTTAAGGCAATTCTTTTCTATTCTAGCGCAGCTACACCGCCAACAATTTCTGTAATCTCTTGCGTAATTGCTGCTTGACGAGCGCGGTTAAATTGTAGTGTATAACTGTCGATAAGCTCTTTCGCATTATCGGTAGCATTTTTCATTGCCGTCATACGTGCGGCATGTTCACTTGCCTTACCGTCTAATAGAGCACCATAGATTAAGCTTTCAGCATACTGAGGAAGAAGTACCTCTAATATTTCTTCTGGAGATGGCTCAAATTCATATGAAGTAAGCTTTTTACCAGAACCTATATCAGTTAAAGGAAGCAACTTTTTCTCGGTAACATCCTGCTGAATGGCATTCACATAATGGTTGTAATACATATATAACTCATCAAATGTTTGATCCGCAAACATCTGAACAGTTTTACTTGATATCTTCATAATATCTGCAAATGATGGCTGATCAGGTAATCCGACTATATTCAAAACAACATTTTCATTGCGTTTTTTGAAGTACTCATAGCCAACTCTACCAATTGCAATAATAGCGTATTCATCTTTCGATTTGTGACGGTCTTTAATAGTATTGGATACTAAACGTAAAACACTACTATTATATGCACCAGCTAACCCTCTATCAGATGTAATAACCAAATAGCCAGTCTTTTTTAACGGACGTGAAACTAGCATTGGGTGTGCAATATTACTACCAAGTGCAACATTTGCTACAACATCTTGGATTTTCTCCATATATGGAACAAATGATTTTGCGTTCATTTCGGCCCTATTTAAAGCAGAGGCTGAAACCATTTGCATTGCCTTTGTAATTTGGCTAGTTTTCTTCGTTGAAGTTATACGAGATTTCAAATCACGTAAGGATGCCACTAATTCTCACCACCCTTTTTTTAAGTAAAGAGGTCCCATAAGTGAAGACACCAATACATTTCGAAATAAAGAGCAAATAGTAACTCTTACATATTGAAGTATGGTGCTACACTGTTTTTTGGGACTGCCCTCATTTTCTATACATTATTCAGACTTTGCAAAAGTCTTCTTGAATTCGTTAATAGCTGATGTCATATCTGCGTCTTCTGCTAATTGACCTGTTGTTCTAATTTGTTCTAACAATTGGGCACGATTATGATCTAACCAAGAATAGAAATCTGTTTCAAAACGAACAATGTCTTGAACAGGGATATCATCTAGGAAGCCTTTTGTTAATGCATATAGAATCATAACTTGCTTTTCAACTTTAATTGGTTTATTTAAATCTTGCTTTAATACTTCTACAGTACGAGCACCACGAGCTAGCTTTGCTTGTGTAGCTTTATCAAGATCTGAACCGAATTGAGCAAATGATTCAAGCTCACGGAAGGACGCTAAGTCAAGACGAAGTGTTCCGGCAACTTTTCTCATCGCTTTAATTTGGGCAGAACCACCAACACGAGATACAGATAAACCTGCATTGATCGCTGGACGTACACCCGAGAAGAATAAGTCAGATTGTAAGAATATTTGTCCATCAGTAATGGAAATTACGTTTGTTGGAATATATGCTGAGATATCCCCAGCTTGTGTTTCAACAAATGGTAATGCAGTAATTGAACCCGCACCTTTTGCATCACTAAGCTTAGCAGCACGTTCCAATAAGCGTGAATGAAGATAGAAAACATCCCCTGGGAATGCCTCACGGCCTGGAGGGCGACGTAATAATAAGGAAAGTTCACGATATGCAGATGCTTGTTTTGATAAATCATCATAAACAACTAATACGTGCTTGCCATTATACATAAACTCTTCACCCATTGTTACACCTGCATAAGGAGCTAAGTATAATAATGGAGCTGGTTGCGCTGCAGATGCAGTTACAACGATTGTATAGTCTAATGCACCATGTTTACGAAGGGTTTCAACAGTCTTACGTACAGTTGATTCTTTTTGTCCAATCGCAACATAGATACAAATCATATTTTGATCTGCTTGATTTAAGATTGTATCAATCGCAACCGTTGTTTTACCTGTTTGACGGTCACCAATGATTAATTCACGTTGTCCACGTCCAATAGGCACAAGAGCGTCAATCGCTTTAATACCTGTTTGTAGTGGTTCGTGAACGGATTTACGATCCATTACTCCAGGTGCTTGCCCTTCAATTGGTCTTGTTTTTGTTGTATTAATAGGTCCAAGACCGTCTACAGGTTGTCCTAATGGGTTTACAACACGTCCGATTAATTCTTCACCAACAGGTACCTCCATGATACGTCCAGTACGACGAACTTCGTCTCCTTCTTTGATATCACGGAATGGTCCTAAAATAACGATACCGACATTGTTTTCTTCAAGGTTTTGGGCAAGACCCATTACACCATTTGAAAACTCAACTAGCTCACCAGCCATGGCATTGTCGAGACCATGAGCACGAGCGATACCATCACCTATTTGAATAACAGTACCAACATCGCTAACTTTCATTTCAGACTGATAATTTTCAATTTGCTTTTTTATCAGCGCGCTGATTTCTTCAGCTTTAATGCTCATGAATTTCACCCCTCATTTCTTAACTAATTAACTCACGTTTAAGACGATCAAGTTTCCCGTGTAAGCTTCCATCAAAAATACGGTTGCCTATACGAACCTTTACACCGCCAAGTATGTTTGAATCAATAATATTTTCGATATTTAATGACGTCTTTCCGACCTTTTTCGCAAAAACAGATGAGATAGCTTCACTTTCACTAGCAGTAAGTGGACGAGTAGAATAAACAGTTGCTTCTGCAATTCCACGTTCGTCATTTACAAGTTCTAGAAAACTTTCTGCTACAGCTTCCATTTCATCTACACGATGTGACTCAGATAGTAACATTAAAGTATTTAATACATAAGGTGAAGTTTTTGCGAAAACTTCTTTTAATATTTCTTTTTTCTTTTCAGATGAAAACTTTGGTGATTTTAAAAGACTTTTAAAATCAGCGTTTTCAGCAAGAGCTTTTTTAACTTCACGAATCTCTATTTCATACTGATCTAATTGACTGTTCTCTTTAGCCAGCTGGAAAAGCGCCAATGCATAACGTTTTGCTACCGCACTCATCGCTTTTCTCCTGCCTCTTGAATATAATCATTAATAAGCTTTTCTTGGTCCTGAGCACTTAATTCCTTCTCAATCACCTTAGAAGCAATTAAAACGGATAGGGATGCTACTTGCTCTCTTAACGCAGCAACAGCTTTTTCTTTTTGTTGCTCAATCTCAAGTTTCGCTGCTTCTTTAATGCGTTCTGATTCTTGACGGGCAATCGCAATAATTTCTTCGCGCTGAATATCCCCTTGCTTTTTCGCATTTTCTATCATTGTTTGTGCTTCCACGCGAGCTTCTTTTAAAATAGAGCGTTGTTCTTCTATTAATTTATTTGCTTCAACTCGGCTCTTTTCAGCCGCTTCAATTTCATTTGCAATATGATCTTCACGTTGTTTCATGATGCCCATTAACGGCTTCCATGCAAAGATCTTAAGCAATACTAGCAAAACTATAAACATGATCAGCTGGAAAAGAATATCGCCTGTATTCAAATGTCCATGTGCAGCCAATCCTAGTACAAAGCCACTCGTTAACACTGATTATTCACTCCTTCCAGAGTTGTTGTTCCTATTCCCTTTGATGGGTAGTTCATTAAATTATCCCTGATTATTCAGGATGTTTATCGGGTTTTTACCCTTTTTATCTATACTCATTATCCTTATTATTACTCTACATAAAGGAATGGCGAAGGATTTTTCAAGTAATCTTCGCCATTTTGAAAATGTAAAAACTATTTATTAACAACCATGAATCCGATAACAACCGCGATAATAGGAATCGCCTCAACTAACGCAATCCCGATGAACATAGTTGTTTGAAGCATTCCACGTGCTTCTGGTTGACGTGCAATCCCCTCAACTGTACGACCTACGATAAGACCATTACCAATACCGGCACCGATAGCGGCTAAACCGATTGCAACTGCTGCTGCTAGTAAACCCATTATAAAGTTCCTCCTTCAAATGTATAAAAAATTTATAGTTTTGATATTTACCCTGTATTTTACTACAGGTTATATTAATGGTCGTGGCTAACTTTATGAGCCATATAAACCATTGTTAACATGGTGAAGATAAAGGCTTGAATTGAACCTACGAAAATCGAAAATCCTTGCCATGCAAGTGTCGGGATAATAGCTCCAATTATACCTCCCGTAGAAGTTGCAAGACCTGCAGAAAGTAGACCTAATAAAATCTCACCTGCATAGATATTACCGTAAAGACGCAAACCTAATGTTAATGTATTTGCGAATTCTTCGATAATTTTTAATGGAAATAGTAACGGAATTGGTGAAAAGAATCCTTTAATATAACCAGATAAACCTTTTCGCTTCACACCATAATAATGTGTCAAGCCTACAATCATAACAGCCAACGTTAAGGTTATGACTGGATCTGCTGTTGGTGATTTCCACCAAAGCGTACCGTCAATGACGATGTTAAATGGAAGACCTAGCATATTGGATACAAAGATATACATGATAAGAGTAATTCCTAAAATATGAAATGCTCCACCGGTTTTCCAATCCATATTGCTTTTAATAATATTTTTAACAAAGTCCATAACCCACTCCATGAAATTTTGCATCCCAGTAGGCTTCATAGCTAGTCTCCTTGTAGAAACAACCGCTATAATAAAAACAATTAAAGTAGCAACTGTAATCATAAGGACATTTGCTAAGTTAAAATAAAGACCTAAAAACTGCACCACAGGCGCTTTATGTTCCAACCGAACTCACCTCACTTTCCGCTTCCTTCGTGATTGGATAGTTAGGATAATAAAATCTATCATAATGACGACGTGAGAGGTCATTAATCCCAAAATAACACTAAATACATTGAATGTAACCGGATAGCGTAAAGCCATTAACACACTGACAACAGAGGTTCCCATCCTAACTAATGTCCCCAAAGACTTTGCAGGACGCTTTTCACTTACTACAGCATCGCTGAAACGTTTTGTTTTCCTCATTGTTAACCAATGGTTGTATAGGCTAACAGATGTACCAAGAATCAAACCTAAAAAAATGGAATGATAGGGGGTAAAGCCCCAACCTAAAACGAGGAGGGATAAAAGAAACAGCATAATCTTGCGATGCCTGTTAAATAATTGTTGGAGTTCCGGCATGTCTTTCTAATCTCCTAAAAGAAATGTCGGACTGTTTGAAGCATGGCCCATATACCTGTTACAAGGCCAAGGAGTAGTCCGATTATTAAGAATAGTGGTTCCAAATGAAAATACCCATCTAACCATTTTCCGCCAAAAATCCCAATTAATATAGATCCTACTAATTGAGAAAGTATCGTAGCATATAAGGTCATTGCATGGTAAGGATTCTTGTCCTTTTTTCCCATCATCACGTCTCCACTTTTTAAGAATATTTCACAAAATATTCTTATGTACAAATGATAGAAAAGAAAATTTTCATGTCTTTGAAAACAATTGAAAACCCTATCATTCTATACCCTCAATTAGCATACAATAGGGCAAAATTAATGTCAACGTGTTTCTGTGAAAAACAGAGCAAGCAAAATAAACAGAGTAATAATTGTCACAAATTCATCAAATTTTAAATATTATAATTTTGTCACTAAATTTCGGATAGAGACTCCACTATCTCTAATCCCATTTTAGGAGGAAATTTCAAATTTATCTAGAACTTATTTTTTCCAGTTTTGTATTGATTAGTCTTTATCTTTCTCCTCTAAACTTTGCAACGGAATGGACCATTCCTCAAAATCCTCTTCCCCTCTATTTTTGGCAAATGCCACAGCTGTCAACTTCCTTAAATAACTATACTTTGGCAACTGTACCTGATTTTCTAACATTCCTGCTCCGACATGGTTCTTTACATCCAAAAAGCCCTTAAAGGACATTGTTTCAGAATCAAATAAAGCAATCCCAAATGCTTCTGCACCCATTGGTAAATATGCCTCATATCTTATATATCCCTTATTATCCCCAGGAACAATGGTGAATCCCATTATGCGTGGATAACTTGGCTCTTTTACTGCAAATAAATAGGGGAGCTCAATTTTTTGACTACCAGCTTCTAGTAATAAACTCCCATCTAGCATTTCTTTTTCTCTATGAAAGGGTCTTGTTAATACAACTTTAATAGAGAGATTCTTTTCCTCTTTCGGACCGAGAGTAAATGATCGAGGTAATTCCCATCTAATATTTTGGTCAAACTTTTTTATGTCAAATCGATAGTCAATAGGGGAGCTCGACATGTTTTTAACTGTTATTTTACTTGTTCGGTAATTTCTATCCTGTTTTAATATCCCAAATGAAAGACTTCCCGGAATTACTAATGATTCGCTATTGATCGCCTCTTCAACTTGAATCCTGCCAGCTCCTTGCTCAAAAACTTTATATCGACTTTCATTCTGATCGAAAAGGGATTTTGCGGTATTCATTAGTGCAGATTTAATTTCTGACGGCGTCCAAGTTGGATGTACTTGTTTAATAAGAGCAGCGGCACCTGTAACATATGGAGCAGCCATACTTGTTCCTTGAAGCTCTGTATAACGCCCATACGGAATAGTACTTTTTATCGCTACTCCAGGTGCAGTTACATCCGGCTTAACAGACCAATTTACGGTCACTGGACCACGGGAGCTAAAATCCGCCAACAAATCCGTTTCCTTTTTGTATATGGTTGTTGCTGTTAGTGTTTTACGTTTTACTTCCAAGCGGACCTTCTCCGCTACTTCCTTTGAAATTGACGCTGCAGGAATCGGGCAATTTTTATCAATCATTCCAGCAAATTCACCATTTGTATTATTATACATTATTACCCCTATTGCCCCAGATTTCGCGGCATTGTTTACTTTCTCTGTAAACGATATCCCGCCTCGCTTTATTAAAACAACTTTTCCATTTGCTTCTCTTAGTTCTTCCATTCTCCCCATTCCACCATCCCCTACAAGAACTGTATGATCCAAGTTCCATTCCTTGCTTCCTTGTAAAAGAGAAAGTTGAATGTTTTCTTTTAAATTCGAAATCCTTATATACGGAGTAATTAAGGTAGGTGTAGAAGCACCAACAGATATCGCACTTTCAGATGTACCAGGAGAGCCGACAGTCCACATATTCGGCCCAGAATTGCCATTGGAAGTTACAGCAACAACTCCTTTTGCAACTGCTTTATTTAATGCCATACTGACTGGCAAATCAGGCCCATTAATATTGGTACCTAAGGAGAGATTAATAATATCCATTTTATCCTTAATACTTTGCTCTATTGCAGCTAAAACCTGATCTGTTGTTCCGGTTCCACCTGGTCCTAATACACGATATGAATATAAATCAACCTCAGGTGCCACCCCCTGCATTGTACCATTAGCTGCGATTATTCCCGCCACATGGGTTCCATGAATGGTCATTCCTTTTTGATCCATCGCTTCCATTGGATTACGATCTCCATCCACAAAATCATAACCACCTTTATAGCTTCCTGATAAATCTGGATGATTGTAATCGATTCCCGTATCAATTACCCCAACTTTGATTCCCTTCCCTGTTAACCGATTTCCATATTGATCAAAAATTCCTCTAGCATTTTCTGTACCTATTAATTGGTTGTTTTCGCTATTCGTAAAATCTGTTGTATATACATTTGATTCGAATACAGCTTTTACTTTATTAAATCTTTTCGCAAAACGTACTAATTCTTCCTTCTCACCTTTTAACGAGAATCCGGTAAATGCTTCGGTGAAAAGAAACCTGATTTTCAATGTATGAAAGCTTGAAATGAATTCTTTAATAGCTTTTTCATTTGGGGGCTCAGTTGTAGAAAATATCATGGTTGTTTCTTCATTTGAAGATTGTCTTGGATAAGGAGGTATCTTCCAGGTTTGCGCATTGGAGGAGTGCATCGTTCCTATAAACATATAAGTAAATAAAACGAGTATCCATATTTTTTTCATATTATCTTCCTTTTTATTCTTAGCTTTTCACTTATGAATTGGAATATTCATTATTATCTTCCCTCCTTTCACGTGTTAATGTTGATCCTCGGACAACATTTATCTTAGGAAAAAACTAAGGGTTAAGTGATTTCATCTATTATTGAAATGAAAAAGGGTACTAGGTTTATTCACCTTGTACCCTCTTTAAAATATTCTCGAATGGCATCCACTATACGTAGTGAAGCTTGTCCATCACCATATGGATTTGACGCTTTTGCCATTTTATCATGCTCATGTTGATTGGTAAGTAATTCTGTCGCTAACTGATAAATGGTTTCTTCATCAACCCCAGCGAGCTTTAATGTTCCAGCCTCAATTCCTTCTGGCCGTTCTGTTGTATCACGCAGAACGAGAACAGGAACCCCTAAAGATGGTGCTTCTTCTTGGACACCACCAGAATCAGTTAATATTAAGTAGGCATGATTTGCAAAGTTATGAAAGCCGATAACATCTAATGGCTCTATTAAATGAATACGGGGATCATTTCCCAATATTTCATTCGCTAATTCCCTGACAGCCGGGTTCAGATGAACAGGATAAACAACTTGAACATCCGATTGTTCTTGGACGATCCGTTTAATCGCACGAAACATATTTCTCATTGGTTCTCCAAGATTTTCACGACGGTGAGCTGTAAGTAAAATTAAACGGTTGTTACCTACTCTTTCAAGAATTTCATGAGTATATTCAGTTTTTACGGTTGTTTGCAGAGCGTCAATTGCTGTGTTACCCGTTACATATATACTTTCTTTCCCCTTATTTTCAGAAAGCAAATTTTGCGCTGATTTTTCAGTTGGAGCAAAGTGAAGATCCGCAAGAACCCCTGTTAACATGCGATTCATTTCTTCCGGATATGGTGAAAATTTATTCCATGTACGAAGTCCTGCTTCGACATGTCCAACTACAATTTTATTGTAATATGCAGCTAAACTTGCTACAAATGTTGTGGTGGTGTCACCATGAACAAGTACAATATCTGGTTTTACTTCTTTCATTACTTTCTCAAGGCCAGTAAGACCTCTAGTAGTAATTTCGCTTAACGATTGCCGATCCTTCATTATATTAAGATCATAATCTGGGGTTATCTGAAAAACAGCAAGAACCTGATCCAGCATCTCGCGGTGTTGCGCCGTTACCGTTACAATGGATTCGAACTCCTCAGAGTTTCTTTGTAATTCAAGAATTAAAGGGGCCATTTTAATTGCCTCAGGTCTTGTGCCAAAAATAGTCATGACCTTGATTCGTTTATTCATAATCGTTAGTCTCCCTTAAGAAGGCTTCTTTTTATTTATGGCTGTTTTCATATAGATTTTTAGCTGTTCGTAATTTTTTTAAATCGTAATGCTGATTTGACTTTGAGGCATCTTTTCTTAAAAAGATGATTCATTTTTAACCCGAAATAAGGATGTTCATCAGATTTCCGTCTAAAAAAGCAACATAGTTTAAGAAAAGAGCCTTATACCAATGTTATTTGGTTCCGAATAGTCGATCTCCTGCGTCACCTAAACCCGGAACAATATAGCCGTGATCATTTAACTTTTCATCTAAGCCAGCAATATAAATATCAACATCATCATGTTCTTGCTTGATTGCCTCTACTCCTTCTGGGGCGGCAATAAGACACATAAATTTAATGTTTTTTGCTCCACGTTTTTTTAAAGAATTGATCGCCTCCACTGCTGATCCTCCGGTCGCAAGCATTGGATCGACAAGGATAAAATCTCTCTCCTCTACATCGTTCGGAAGCTTGGCATAGTATTCAACAGGCTTCAATGTTTCAGGATCACGATAAAGACCAATGTGACCTACCTTAGCCGCAGGAATGAGCTTTAATACACCATCTACCATTCCAAGTCCAGCACGCAAAATCGGAACAATTCCAATTTTTTTCCCTGAAAGTGTTTTTGCTTTTGCTTTACATACTGGTGTCTCAATCTCAATCTCTTCAAGATGCATATCTCGAGTAATCTCAAATGCCATCAGAGTAGCAACTTCGTCGACTAATTCACGAAATTCTTTAGTTCCTGTATTTTTATCACGGATGATGGTTAGTTTGTGTTGAATGAGAGGGTGATCGATTACATAAACATTACTCATGAATGATTCTCCTTTTTATGTATTAAACATATTATTATCGTACTTCATTTCACCAATCCAATTTTACACGAAAAAGGAGTTAGACCTCAAGGGTTGACCTCCTTGAGCTAACTCCAAATAGTAATTTTGTTATATAAGAAATAATAAAATTTAACTATGTAGATAAATTTTCAAAAAGTTATCTACGTCTAGCTTCAGCGCCTATCGGCTAGCAGATTTCTACGTCTCCTCCCTACGATAAGTCAACATCAGTTCGTGAACTACCTCACTGTGTTTCCTTTATCTCAGTCGAAGACTACGAAATCCGTACGCCGATGAGCAAGTCGCTTCCGCATTTGATATTATTTATTTGGATAAAGCGAAAACTTGCTTGTAAGTTCAGCTACACGAGTGCTAGCCTCTTCTAATTTTTCCACATTATCATGATTTTTTAATGTGAAGGCGATTAGGGATGCGATTTCATCCATTTCTTCAAGACCAAATCCTCTTGATGTAACAGCAGCAGTACCGATACGAATACCGCTTGTTACAAATGGACTTTCCGTTTCAAATGGAATGGTATTTTTGTTAACCGTTACGCCAATTTCATCCAAAACTTTTTCTGCAACTTTTCCAGTGATGTTTAAAGAACGAACATCTACTAATAGAAGGTGATTATCCGTACCTCCGGATACAAGGTTTAAGCCTTCCTTCTTTAAAGATTCCGCTAAACGTTTCGCATTCTCTACCACTTTTTCAGCATAGTCTTTAAAGCTATCTTGAAGTGCTTCCCCAAATGCAACCGCTTTTGCAGCAATGACATGCATTAGTGGACCACCTTGGATACCAGGGAAAATGGATTTATCAATTTTCTTTGCATATTCTTCTTTACATAAGATCATTCCGCCGCGAGGGCCACGTAATGTTTTATGAGTAGTAGTTGTAACGAAATCTGCATAAGGTACTGGGCTTGGGTGAATTCCCGCAGCGACAAGACCGGCAATATGAGCCATGTCCACCATTAAATATGCGCCAACTTCATCCGCAATTTCACGGAATTTCTTAAAATCTATTTCACGAGGATAAGCACTTGCACCAGCTACAATTAATTTCGGTTTATGTGTACGTGCTTTTTCCAAAACATCATCATAATTAATACAGTGTGTTGTTTCATCTACACCGTATTCAACAAAGTTATATTGAATACCGCTAAAATTCACAGGACTCCCATGTGTTAAATGTCCGCCATGTGATAAGTTCATTCCTAGAACGGTATCTCCTTGCTCTAGAATAGTAAAATAAACTGCCATATTTGCTTGTGCGCCAGAATGAGGTTGTACATTGGCATGCTCTGCGCCGAAAATCTCTTTCGCACGATCACGTGCAAGATCCTCTACAACATCTACGTATTCACAGCCACCATAATAACGGCGACCAGGATATCCTTCAGCATATTTATTTGTTAACACTGATCCTTGCGCTTCCATAACTGCTTCACTTACAAAGTTTTCAGAAGCTATTAATTCAATTTTTGACCGTTGACGACCAAGTTCGTCGGAAATAGCTTGATAAACTGCTTTATCTTGTTGGGCAATGTTGTTCATCTTAATCCCCCTTGTGCAAATATCAGTATGAAAATACTTTTTTATTCTAACATAATTTTTTGAAAGATGGCGATGATTTTGGAATGTTTCATTTATAATAAAAATCGCGGTCTTTCCCATTGGAGATTTATAGTTGTCGTGTGATGGATACAAGTCTAAAGTCATGATTTGCGGGATTAAACGCTAAATTGACAAGATTATTACATAAAATAACGAAATTAGCTGAATAGGGGAGGGTTGGACAAAGTAGAAAAATAAAAGGAGATTCTGCAATTTAGCAAAACCTCCTTTTAAAGCGATTATTCATATACTGCTCGTACGCCGCCAATTAGCTTCGGACGTGTTTTCGCTAAGGTGACATGCGCAGATCCAATTTGATTTATCGAGGCACGGACAGGAATCACCACATGTTTTAAATGCATTCCTATAAAGGTATCTCCTATATCAATTCCTAATTCAGCTTGTATGAATTCGACTAGTAGTGGATCCTCAAGATGTTCATATGCATAAGTCGCCATTGCCCCGCCCGCTTTTCTGACCGGAATAACAGCTACCTCTTCCCAGCCTTTACGCTCCGCTACTTTTCTATCTACAACAAGCGCACGGTTTAAATGCTCACAGCATTGAAAGGCAAGATGAATCCCATGTTTATTAGCAAAAGAATAAAGGTTATTGTAAATTAAAGAGGCTACCTCTAAGGTTCCCGAGGTGCCTATTCTTTCTCCTATTACTTCGGAAGTGGAACAGCCAATTACCAAGATCTGACCTGTCTTAACTGTAACTTGCTGAGAGAAGTCATTTAAAATGGTTTGTAACTCCTTCTCTATTTGTTGTAATTCACTTGTCATAACGGGAAGCCCCCTTATTTATAAGTGCTTTTCCTCATAGTTTGTTAATTTTTCAATACGACGTGAGTGTCGTCCGCCTTCGAATTCTGTTGTCAGCCATACTTTTGCAATTTCTCTAGCAAGTCCCGGGCCAATAACTCTTTCTCCCATCGCTAACATATTACTATCATTATGCTGACGAGTTGCCCTTGCACTGAATACATCATGTACTAAGGCACAACGAATCCCTTTTACTTTATTCGCGGAAATACTCATGCCGATACCGGTTCCACAAATTAAAATACCTCTATCAAACTCCCCGTTTGCAACCTTTTCGGCAACAGGAAGTGCATAGTCAGGATAATCAACTGAATCCTCACATTCACAGCCAAAATCCTCATATTCAAGACCCATTTCTTCTAGTAGTGCTTTCATTTCTTCACGAATATGAATTCCACCATGATCAGATGCTAATGCTATTTTCATTTTGTAATCCCCCGTTTCTTATTCTTCCTTAATTTTTACATAAACAGATGAAAATATAAATAAGAAAGTACTATAGACTTATCGCTTTGTGAGTTTATAAAAGGACACAGATTCCCTTATTTTTAATAAATCACCTAAATTTAAGGGATAAGCGGACACAGAGTACGCTATGTATGAAAAAACTATAGGAAATCACTGCTATTATATGAAATAACGGATCTGGTGTCCTCGAAGTTAAGGAAACAAAAAGATAAGACCAAATCAATATGCGATTTGGTCTGTTAATTAGGCAAATACCTAGACTGCTTATTTTATAAGTGAAAACGCGATATGGTTCCTTTTAATTTTTCGGCGTGACCTTGCAAATCAAATACTAATTGATCAATCGTTTCCATGACATCCGCTTGTTCTTTCGTTGCTTCTGTTACTTCTTCTGCTCCAGCAGAAGTTTCCTCTGCAATCGCTGCAACCTCTTGTGATTGTTGGGAGGTAAGCTGAATGCTTTCCATTTGACTATCCACTAAACCAGAGATACCCTTCACTTTATCGGCTACTTCGTGAATGATTTCTGTCATCTTTTCAATTACTTGATTTGTTTTTGTTCCTTTTTCCGCTTCTTGATTAGCAGAATCTACTTGACTTGAAATATGTTTGACAACACTTTCCACTTCTTGCTGAATGCGGTGAATTAATTCAGTAATGCCTTGTACCGCCTTGGCACTTTCGTCTGCTAATTTCCGTACCTCTTCCGCTACTACAGCAAATCCTTTTCCATGTTCGCCTGCACGTGCAGCTTCGATTGATGCATTCAATGCTAAAAGATTTGTTTGGGCCGCAATATCCCCTACAAGTAAAATAATTTGTTCTACCTCTCTTGCATTGTCCTCCAATCTCTTAACAGCTTGCAAAGATTCATGGTTCTCTTTTGCAAGTTTTTCAATTCCATTCACAAGGGAAAATACAACTTCCTGGCTTTCTTTTAATTCTTCCAACATTTCTGTTGAAACTCTTTCAGATGATCTTGCATTTTCTTGAACCTGCTCTGCAATACGAATCATATCTTGAGCAGATTCTGCTGTTGATTGAATGGCAATTGCTGAACTTTCCGCTCCAGAGGCAATCTCACCAATTGTTAGGGCAATTCCTTCAGCTTGTTTGTTAGCACTTGAAGCTTTTTCGGATATAGTAATAACATTTTCATTCGTTTTTTGAAAATTATCCTCGATACTATGTACCATTTCTCTCAAATTTGTAAGCATTACATTAAACGCTACACCTAACGAGCGAATTTCATCATCTGTCTTCGGTAAGATTACATCTGTATGAATATCTCCGTGACTGGCACTAATTGCCGCTTTTTCTAATCGCTGAAGTGGCTTGGTGATAAAACCAGCTACAAGAAAAGCTAATATACCTGTCCAAATAATTCCTAATAATAAAGTGATGATGGTAAATAATGATTCGTCCATTTTAGTAGCAAAATGACTATACACAAAATCAAGACAAAACATACTAGTTGAATATGTAATGATAGCTAAAATCGTAACAAATAAAACAAGTTTTTTCCGCAGGCTGAATTTATACCGCTTTTTCCCCATTTAAATACCTCTTTCATAATTTTTTCATCATCTCTTTAATAAGCTCTTCCAACTCTTTATACGTTCCTTTGTAAATTTCAAGATTCCCTCCATAAGGATCATTTACATCCATATCCACTTTAGAATCGTAAACAAATTCCTTTAAGGTAAATGTTTTATCTGCAGCAATCGGATATTGGAACACGGTTGATTCTTTGTGGCCTTCTGTCATAGTAAAAATATAATTTGCCCAATTAATATCATCATTTGTTAGCATTTTAGATGTATGTTGATGATGGATATTATTTTCTCGAAGGACCTTTAGTGCATTCTCTGAGGCATTGCTCCCATTAGAAGCAAAAATCCCTGCAGATCTAACCTTTATATCGGCCATTTTTTTATTTTTTAAAATAGCTTCTGCCATCGGGCTTCTGCAAGTATTTCCTGTACATATAAATAAAATGTTCAATGTGTCACAACCTCCAGATCTTGAGGAATTTGTTTTTATTATAGTGGAAAAGTCCTGGTTTCCAAAGTCGGTTTCCGATAAAAAATAAAAATATTTTGTGAATAAATATAAAGAAACACACCTTCCAGTGTGTTTCTTTGAAGTAATACTGCTCTCAATAAATTGCTGATTTTTGTACATTTATTTTAATTCTAATGTGAACTTAGTTTCAAGGTATCATTTCGTAAAGTAGATTTCCGTTCTTAATCAAAATGAAGAAAGTAATTAAGGTTTTCGTCTAAAAAAGCTGCATAATTTACACCTATGGTAAAAGCAATTTAATTCCAAAGGCAAAAAGGATGCTACCACCTAAAACTTCGCTATATGTACCTAGTAGGCCTTGTGCTTTTCGTCCAATAATGAGTCCTGCCCATGTAAGAATAGTTGCAGCAATGCCAAAGCAAATTACAACTGCGGCTGTGCGCGCCCCAAATATTCCAAGTGACAAACCAACTGAAAAGCTGTCCAAACTTACACTAAACGCAAAAAGCAAGAGTCCAATGCCCTCAGGCTTTATCAGATTTCTTTCTTCTTTTTTAAAGCTAGTAATGATCATTTGTATACCTAATACTATGATTAATATCCCGCCTATATATTTCGTTATGGTCCCAAATGTATCGGATAAGAAATGTCCTGCAAGCATCCCAATTAGAGGCATCCAAACATGAAAAAACCCAATCGTTATTCCAATATAAAATATTTGTTTAAACGAGAGCTGAAACATTCCCATTCCTATTCCTATTGAAAATGCATCCATCCCAAGCGCAAAGGCCATTAACATTAATGTGAATAATTCTGCGATGACTTCTGTCATATATTATTTCCTCCTTCGGACATGCCTACTGAATACTTATGCATTCCGAAGTTGGTTTAGAATCATTGAGCAAAAAATCCGTTTAAATCCTCAACTTATTTAGTAGATTTATTTTCATATATCCATTTGTGGCCAGCCGCCTTCTCCAGTCTGTTCATAACAGCAAGTCCTACACCAACAGGTGAGAAAACTTCCGAATAAATAATATCTACATTTTTACTATTGAAGGATCGTAATGTGTCATAAAGCTTATTTGCCACGGTTAATAAATCTTGACGTTTTCCACAAGCCCGCACATAATCAGCATCATACAGATCAGCAGTTTCTTCCGTTGCAATAACTCCAACCACTAAGCCCTCTGCATGACTTTTCTTCACCAGTTGTTGAATAAATTCCGGTGTACCATCTACCAAATAAACAGGTGCATTTGGTGCATAATGTGTATATTTCATACCCGGAGCTTTTGGCTTTGACTTTACATCCTCATGTAAAGCAGGGTCTAATTCCACGTTCCCAATTACGCTTTCCATCGCTTCTTTCGTCACACCGCCGGGACGTAAAATAATTGGTACTTCGCCGGTGCAATCAACAACCGTTGACTCTACCCCAATCCCAGTTTCACCGCCATCGAGAATTCCAGCTATTCGACCAAATAAATCTTCCCATACATGCTTAGCAGTTGTAGGGCTTGGCTTTCCAGAACTATTTGCACTTGGTGCAGCAATCGGCAAATTAGCTGTTTTTATAAGAGCCAATGCCAGCGGATGATCAGGCATTCTGATACCTACTGAATCTAAACCGGGCGTTACCTTTTTGGACAGTGATCCAGGTTTTACTTTGAAAAGGATCGTTAAAGGTCCCGGCCAAAATTTCTTCATTAATTTTTCGGCCTTTTCCGGAATGTCTAAAACTAAATCATGTAATTGAGAAAAATCCGCAATATGTACAATGAGCGGATTATCACTTGGTCGTCCTTTCGCTTCAAATACTTTAGCAATTGCTTCATCAGAAGTAGCATTTGCTCCCAATCCATACACTGTTTCGGTCGGGAAGGCAATGACTTCATTTTGTTTTAACAAATTTGCCGCTTCCACAACCTGTGGATTATTTCCCAAATTACCCACATGGTTATCCACATTCCATTCTAATGTTTTCATTTCTTTTCACCTTTTCTATTTATGACACATCTACATTTATTTTATAGGAAAAAATAGATATTTGTCGAATTGTCTAGACCATTTTCGAAAAAATTATACTGAATACAACAGATTTGAACAACCATTATCCACATACTGTGGATAAATACACAAAAAACAGTGGATAACTATTGGGAATTATGTGAATTAATTTTTGCTATTTAATAGCCCTTGTCATGAAAAATACACCATCTAAAACACATACATGCTTTACATGGCTGGAATACTCCAGCTCTTTTGGAACAGAATCATGCGCAATTCGTTCAAAACCCATGAATTGAAGCAACGGGATAAATGCTTCTTTATTGGTAATTAACATTAATGTGGACAACTTCTTACTTCTCGCTATGTTATACACATGTTGAAAAAGTTGTATAAGCCCTTCTTCTTTAACAGAGGAACTAACAGCGAGCGAACGAAGAACTCCAATACTTTGAACAGGCTCCATTCCTAATACCGATGTTATATTTCCCTCATCATCCTCACTTAAAACAAAATAGTCAATCATTTCTTTAATTCCATCGCAGTTTAATTTCGCATTCGCTAAAAAAGAAATGATTTTATCCACATCCACACTTTCCGCTTGTCGAATAATCTCTACCATTTTCTTATACCTCTCCTAACTATTAGATGGAATCTAGTAAACTTCTATACTTCATCCATATGTGAAGAGAAACAAATTAGAACAAAAAAATAGAAAGCCCAATATAGAGCTTTCTAAAATAACTTTTTAAATAATTCTACAATGAAAAATTTTACTTGTACTTCGTCATCTTTTTCCGCTGTATACACTGGAGATTTGGAATCACTTACTGTAGTTTCCGATTTAATATCTGATGCTGTTGAATCTGTATTATTTTGATTATTGTTTGCTTCTTTTACTGGTTCATCCACTTTCGCTTTTGTTTTGCTTTTTGAACTAGTTTCCATTTTAGTATGATTACTTTCATCAATTCCCGGACTTACGGCAACACCATTTGAAAAATCCAAAAAACATAGCGGCGGAAATAGGACACACCACCAATTTGCCCCCTCGCCTTTACCAAGTGTAATTAGGATTGCTTCATATTCTCCAGCAGGATATAAATATTGGCCATATAGCTTTGTAGGAAACTGGACATGGCTGAATTCTACTTTGACTGATTGGTTGCTATTTTCCTTTTTGACAACCGTCATTGCAATTTGTTCAAGATCCGATAGATGAGATTTAATTACTTTGCGTGCGGTTTTAATAGAATCAATATCTTGCACCCAGTTCGTAATATTTTTGTTTACCTCATCCCTTACTTCTCTCTTTAATGCTTGATCTCCAGGTGTATCACTATTTGCTAGTATTCGCAGCCTAATCGCTTCCTTAGGAATGACAATTGTATCCTTTGCGGCAGTTTCTTGCTCCGGTATATATAAACTTAATATTGTACTAAGTGATAAAACAACGATATAAATCCATGCAATTGATTTGTTTTTCATTTTCCCCACACCATCCTTCTTAAAAACAGTGTGGACAAAATAAGGGAATCTTAAACTAGTAAACTTAAACATTTTTATATTTACTCGAATTATTCATAGGAGCACATTCTTCAAAAGGTGAAAACCAAAACGAACCTTATAAAGGACATCTTGAGCTAGTTTTGTCTTACTTTAAATCGCTGCTCATTATTACATTTTTGGTCGGTTTAGATTAAAGCTATGAATAATTCAGGATGATATCTTTTTTATAAAATAAAATACCGGGTTACTTAGAACCCGGTATCCTGCAAAACACCATTCTGTCTTTCCCATTTATGTCATTTACAATTTCCACAATGCTGTCTAAAAAGGTTTCTTTTAATAGCTTTGCTACTTGTTCTCCTTGGCCAACCCCAATTTCAAAACCTATTAAAGCCCTATTGTTGATGACTAATGGAAGTTCCTCCATAAACCGAATATAAAAGTCTAGTCCTTCTTCACCACCGAATAAGGCAAGATGCGGTTCGTGATCTTTAACTACTACAGAGAGATCCTTTTCGTCCCTGTTTGGAATGTAAGGAGGATTAGAAAGAACAATATCCACTCTTTCTTCATGCTCTATAATCGGTTTTAGCAAATCTCCCTGACT
Organism: Heyndrickxia sp. FW510-T9; assembly: GCF_058781025.1. NCBI lineage: Bacteria > Bacillati > Bacillota > Bacilli > Caryophanales > Bacillaceae > Heyndrickxia > Heyndrickxia sp. FW510-T9. The sequence continues at coordinate 21,580 of NZ_JBYSWK010000016.1, forward strand.
AAAAATTACGTCAGCATTCAGTATTTGAGCATTTTGTTTTGCGACATTTAATGCTTGCAAGGAAATATCCGTAGCCGCAACAGATAGATTCGGACATTCCAGTCTCATGGTGACAGCAATGGCTCCGCTTCCAGTTCCTACATCGACCATTTTTAATTCTCTTTCCTCTACAAAGTGCTCTTTAATTCGTTGAATCGCTCCGATAACTAACTCCTCAGTTTCCGGTCTTGGTATCAAAACATGCTCACTTACTTGAAATTTCCTTCCGTAAAATTCCTCATACCCAATGATGTGCTGAATTGGCACTCCTTCAACATGCTCCTTAACCGCATGCTCAAATTTCATTTGTATATCTTCAGGAAGTTCCATTCTCACATCTGCATAAAGTTGAGCTCTTGATTTATTTAATAAATGGCAAAGGAGGATTTCACCAGCATTTGCATCACGGTCATTTTCTTGTAAAAAAGAAGAAGCCCATTTAAGGGCTTCGAACACTTTAATGTGCTGAACCATTATTCATCCACACTTTCAAGTCTACTGGATTGGTCTTCTAAAATTAATGCGTCGATAATTTCATCAAACTTCCCTTGAAGAATTTGGTCAAGCTTTTGAATCGTCAAACCAATACGGTGGTCTGTAACACGATTTTGTGGAAAATTATAAGTACGAATACGTTCAGAGCGATCCCCAGTTCCAACAGCTGATTTACGGTTCGCATCGTATTCCGCTTGTGCTTCTTGCTGGAATTTATCATAGACACGCGCCCTTAATACCTTCATCGCTTTTTCCTTATTTTTAATTTGGGATTTTTCATCCTGGCAGGAAACAACGGTTCCGGTAGGCAAGTGTGTCAAACGAACTGCTGACATGGTTGTATTAACGCTCTGTCCACCAGGTCCACTGGATGCAAACGTGTCAACCCGAATATCCTTTTCGTGAATTTCAACCTCTACTTCTTCCGCTTCAGGCAAAACCGCTACAGTAGCAGTGGAAGTATGAATTCTACCTCCTGATTCCGTTTCAGGAACCCGTTGAACACGATGGGCGCCATTTTCAAACTTTAATTTTGAATAAGCCCCTTGGCCATTAATCATAAAAATGATTTCCTTATATCCGCCAACGCCTGTAGAACTTGCTTCAATCACATCAATTTTCCAGCGCTGTGACTCCGCATAGCGGCTGTACATACGATATAAGTCCCCAGCAAATAGTGCTGCTTCATCTCCTCCGGCAGCCCCGCGGATTTCCATAATAACGTTCTTGTCATCATTAGGATCTTTTGGAATAAGAAGAATCTTCATTCGTTCTTCGAGATTTTGAATTTGCGCCTCAAGTTCATTGATTTCTTCCTTTACCATTTCGCGCATTTCTGGATCAAGCTTATCCTCCAGCATCGCTTTGGCATCCTTATATTGCTGACTTACTTCCTTGTACTCTCGGTATGCATGAACCGTTTCTTGAATATCTGATTGTTCCTTTGAATATTCTCTTAACTTTTTTGTATCATTTATAACTGCAGGATCACTTAAAAGCTCATTTAGCTTGTCATAACGATCCTCCACTGCTTGTAATCGATCAAACATGACACTTCACCTCTATCATATATCCCTTTCATAAGGGACTGTTGCTTTACATACATTTTTTCCATAACAGTATTATTATATAATACTCAGTAACTACCGTAAAGCGACTATAAAGAAAAGCGAAAGCGGCTTGTTCATCTGCGTACGAATGAGTGAAATTGGCACTCTAATTTTACCAAGCGAAATTTGTACTCCCAATTTCACCTGATGCCCTTACCCGAAAAACGAGGAGACGGAGAAAGCCGCTAGCCGATGTCTGTTTACGCCAGACAATAGTATATAATCTAGGCGTCAGTTATGCTATTTTTCTTCCAGTTTCACATTTATTTTATACTGTGGGAGTACCTGCTTGATTTTTTGAGTAACATCCGCTTCTCTTCTCATTCTTTCATGCGTGTTCATACGATTCCTTGTATGGGCTGTTATCCACATATTATTCCCATTTATAGAAACCGAAACGAGCTTATACTCCTTGTATGATCTAATAACATTTTTCGCCATATTTATTTCTGTCCCTATAGTCTTTGGTTGTCCAGATAAATCCACCTGCTGTTGACTTTTCTTGGCAGAATCTGAACTTAATCGCTGATATTTTATTTGATTCTGTCCACTGTTTTCAGCCTTCTTCTCTTTATGTGGGAAGCTACATCCAGCAGTTAATAGAAGAAATAGTAAAAAGCATACGATTTGTTTCCACATAAAAAAACACCTCCATATGCTTATTATGAAAATTTCTTGATAATTTATCCTGATTACAAAGAAAGACAAAAAAAATAAACCTCCAAAATAGAAGGTTTATTTCGATTTCATCATTTGTTCTAATTGTACGCTCTTTCCGGTTGGTACTTCATGATGGTGGCGACAGCGAGCTTCATACGCTTCCGATGCACCAACTAAAATAACCGAATCTTCATAACAGGCTGGATTGCCGTTAATCAATCTTTGCGTCCTACTCGCAGGGGAGCCGCAAATAGTGCAAACTGCTTGTAATTTTGTCACTTGTTCAGCAATCGACATTAACTTTGGCATTGGTCCAAATGGTTCTCCACGAAAGTCCTGATCAAGACCAGCCACAATAACACGATAGCCTTTGTTTGCTAGAGACTGCACAACATCCACAATATCAGCATCAAAAAACTGTGCCTCATCAATCGCAATGACATCAATTTTTTCATGGATAAAATTATACATGTCTTTTGCCATTTCAATCGGATGGGCAATAACAGTAGTTCCATTATGTGATACTACTGATTCCTCGCTATAGCGATTATCTATTTGCGGTTTAAAAACAAGAATCTCCTGCTTCGCAAATTGTACGCGACGAATTCGTCTGATTAATTCCTCCGATTTTCCGGAAAACATACTTCCACAAATGACTTCGATCCAACCAGTATGGTGATTCAAAATATACATTCTTCCGTTCATCCTCCCCTAATCTAACCAATTATCGTACATTGATTAAGACTGTTTTCATATAAATTGTTGCTTTTCGTATTTTGTTTTAAATCCTAAATTAGGACTAGCTTCGGGGCATCTTTTCTTATAAAGTTTATTCATTTTTAATCTAAATAAAGTTGTTAACTAGATTTCTTTTATGCAAGAGCAATAAAGGTTAAGAAAAGAGCCTTTATTAAATTTATGCGAAATAAAAAACAGGCAAGCACTCTTGCCTGTTTTTCTAGTTATCAAGCTTCAAGCACAATGCTTAAAACTATTCTTATTGTCTAGCTTCAACGCCTATCGGCTAGTGGATTTCTCCGTCTCCTCCCTACGATAAGTCAACATCAGTTCGTGAACTACCTTACTGTGTTTCCTTTATCTCAGTCGAAGACTACGAAATCCATACGCCGATGATCAAGGCGCTTACGCTTTTCTTATTTAAGACCGTATTTTTTATTGAAGCGGTCAACGCGTCCATCTGCAGAAGCAAATTTTTGACGACCAGTATAGAATGGATGGCACTCAGAACATACCTCGATGCGAATCTCATTTTTTACTGAACCAGTTTCAAATTCATTACCACAAGCACATTTAACTAGAGCTTTTTTGTAATCAGGATGAATACCTGCTTTCATTCTTTTCATCTCCTTTGCCCTGAATCATTCGAGACAGAGTTATATATTCTTTTGCGAATAATTCTCGCAAGAATTTACATAAACACATGAATTTATTATAGCAAGCACTCTATCGAAATGCAACTGTGCAATACAATAAATCATTTCCAATTTACTTACATACTTATCCATGATCAATATTTTCTATTTATATTTATCTCTTCCCTGGACCTGAAGTAGTTTTCTTCATTTCCACCGTCAATAAATTAAAAAAGTCCTGATTAGTCTTCGTTTGTCTAAGTTTACGTAAAAGTTTCTCTGCGAAATCCGGTGAATCTGTCATAGATTTACGTATAGCCCATAACTTGTCCAAATGATCTTTTGGTATTAATAATTCCTCTTTACGCGTACCGGAACGACGAATATCAATAGCAGGGAATATTCGTTTCTCTGCTAACGAGCGATCTAAGTGAAGTTCCATGTTTCCTGTTCCTTTAAACTCTTCATAAATCACATCGTCCATTCTGGAGCCTGTATCTACTAATGCAGTAGCAAGAATCGTTAAGCTACCACCCTCTTCGATATTACGTGCAGCTCCGAAGAATCGTTTAGGTCTATGAAATGCTGCAGGATCAATACCACCAGATAGAGTTCGTCCACTTGGAGGAATGACTAAATTGTATGCACGCGCTAAGCGAGTAATACTATCCATAAGGATAATAACGTCTCTCTTATGCTCTACTAAACGCATGGCACGTTCCAGCACTAATTCAGCTACTTTAATATGATTTTCAGGAACCTCATCAAATGTTGAACTAACTACCTCTGCTGCAACGGAGCGTTCAATATCGGTTACTTCCTCTGGTCGCTCATCAATTAATAAGACAATTAATTCCGCATCAGGATGGTTTTCTGTTATTGAATTAGCAATTTCTTTTAATAAAATTGTTTTTCCTGCTTTTGGTGGCGCAACAATTAATCCACGTTGTCCAAAACCAACCGGTGCAATTAAATCCATAATCCTAGTAGAAAGCTTTGTAGGAGTTGTTTCTAAGTTAATTTGACGATCAGGATATAGTGGCGTCAAGGCAGGGAAATGAACGCGTTCCTTCGCAGATTCTGGATTATCTCCATTCACGGCTTCAACATGTAATAAACCATAGTATCGTTCATTTTCTTTTGGAGGTCGAACTTTACCAGATACTTTATCCCCATTACGTAAATCAAATCTGCGAATTTGCGATGCTGAAATGTAGATATCCTCGGAGCTTGGAGAGTAGTTAATCGGTCTTAAGAATCCAAATCCCTCTGACTGGATAATCTCAAGAACACCTTCCATAAAGAAATAGCCTTCTTGCTCTGCTCTAGCTTTTAAAATAGCAAAAATAAGTTCCTTCTTTGTCAATTTACTATAATATGAAATTTTATATTCACGAGCTAATGAATACAACTCTTTTAAGGTCATATTTTCAAGACTTGTAATTGATAAACCTTCCATACAAACACCACACTTTTATATTTTTTGAAATTTTTATTGGTAGGAATAGTTTTTTCGTATTGTTTGAAGAGACTGAATATTAAGAAGTTTATGGAGTACATAAAAAGCTTTCTTATTATTTCATTTTAACAAATGCTCTTTTCTTAAACTTTATTATTTCTTTACTCGAAAATCTATTCATTTCTTCCATCTTCGTTAGAACGAATAATTGAATGAAAAAATGCCCCGAAATTAAACTATATTAATATGTTGAACAAATTACGAAAAAGAAATAATGTATACAGAAAAAAAATTTAAAACAATATCTATTTTAACCATATTTTTTAAAAAGAATCAATATATATTGAAGGAATTGTAATAAATAGTGAAAGGAAGGGACTTTTCTAAACCTCTTTCTCACTTGTTGAAGCTAAAAATTGAGATGCATCGATGAAATGGGTTTATGTCAAGGTGGCCACTAATCCAGCGTACCACCCTAGATCTCACTTACTATGATTTTATAACAAGATTCGGCTTTTTCTTCAAACTATGCTGGCCCTCAATAAATCGAACCGTTCCTGATTTGGCACGCATTACAATGGAATGCGTTGATCCGTAAGAGCCTTTAAACTGAACACCACGCAGTAATTCTCCGTCTGTTACACCTGTAGCCGAAAAAATAGCATCATCGCCACGAACTAAATCACTCATTCTTAATACTTTGTGAACATCTAATCCCATGCCTTTACAACGTTCCACTTCTGCTTCGTTTTGGGGAACAAGTCTACCCTGAATTTCACCGCCTAGACATTTCAAAGCAACTGCAGCAATAACTCCTTCTGGAGCTCCGCCTGAGCCGAATAAAATATCTACACCAGTATGGTCAAAGGCAGTATTAATGGCACCAGCTACATCTCCATCATTAATCAATTTAATTCGAGCGCCTGCTTCGCGGAGCTGGGCTATTATATGTTCATGTCTTGGGCGATTTAAAACTGTCGCCACAACATCTTCTATATCTTTATTCTTTGCCTTTGCAACTGCTTTTAAATTATCAATGATAGGAGCATTGATATCTATTTGTCCAACTGCTTCTGGACCAACAGCTATTTTTTCCATATACATATCCGGTGCGTGAAGGAGGTTTCCATGATCGGCAACGGCTAAAACTGCTAGAGCATTCCAACCACCAGATGCAACAATGTTTGTACCTTCAAGTGGGTCCACAGCAACGTCAACACGTGGTCCGTAACCAGTGCCCAATTTTTCACCGATATAGAGCATTGGTGCTTCGTCCATTTCTCCCTCGCCAATGACAACTGTACCCTTCATTGGAATCGTATCAAAGACATCGCGCATTGCTGATGTCGCAGCATCATCCGCTTCATCCTTTTTACCGCGTCCCATCCATCTTGCAGAGGCAAGCGCAGCAGCTTCTGTGACTCGAACTAGCTCCATTGATAAACTACGTTCCATATCTATTTCCCCCTACTAAATTATTAAACAAATTATTATCAGATCGTCTTAATTGTATAACACATTTATGTATTTATTATAACACAATACGTTTTTAATGTGTTATTCCAATTAACATAATTAGTAGGGAATAATAGATGGATTAATTTTTCAGCTGCTCAATTTCTTCTTCTGTCAATTTTTCGCGCCAAATCGTAGCTCCTAAACCGTTTAGTTTTTCCACTAAATTGCTATATCCTCTATCAATGTGATCAAGACCTGTTACTTCAGTTATCCCTTCTGCCATCAGACCTGCTATCACAAGAGCTGCGCCTGCACGAAGATCACTAGCCTTCACTTTTGCTCCCTGTAATGTAATAGGTCCATTCACAATAGCTGCTCTACCCTCTACCTTTATGTTTGCATTCATTCTTCTTAATTCATCAATATGTTTAAATCTAGCAGAATAAATTGTATCCGTTACAACAGCGGATCCGCCTGCGCGAGTAAGAAGAGAGGTAAACGGCTGCTGTAAATCAGTCGGAAAACCAGGGTAAACTAGTGTTTTTATATCAACAGCCTTTAATTGTTCACCTTTTCCTACGTAGATTTGTTCATCGCCAGTTTCTATCGGAATGCCCATTTCTCTTAATTTTGCAATTAGAGACTCCATATGATGTGGAATGACATTATCAATTAGGACACCTTCGCCAACAGCTGCACCTAAAATCATATATGTCCCTGCTTCAATCCTATCAGGAATGATCGTATGTCTGCAGCCAGAAAGATTTTCAACGCCTTCTATCCGAATTACATCCGTTCCAGCACCTTTGATCTTCGCTCCCATATTGGTTAGAAGAGTAGCAACATCAATAATCTCAGGCTCTTTTGCTGCATTTTCAATAATGGTTTTCCCTTTTGCTTTTACAGCGGCAAGCATAATATTTATCGTTGCACCTACACTGACTACATCTAAATAAATACGTGCTCCAATCAATTCATCTGCACGTAAATATATTGCACCTTGTTCATTCGTAACTTTTGCTCCCAGGGCTTCAAAACCTTTAATATGCTGATCGATTGGTCGTGGTCCTAAATGACAACCACCTGGTAATCCGATAACAGCTTTTTTAAACTTACCAAGCATTGCTCCCATTAAATAATAGGAAGCTCGCAATTTTTTAACCTTACCATTTGGAAGCGGCATGGAAACCATTGAACTTGGATCTACCATCATGTCACCATTTTCAAATGTAACGTTTCCACCTATTTCTTCTAACAATGACTTTAATATTTGTACATCAGAAATATCAGGTAGTCCTTCAATTGTTACAGGGGATTCTGCTAAAATAGTGGCAGGTATTAAGGCAACTGCACTATTCTTTGCACCGCTGACTTTTATAGTGCCTTTTAGTGGGTACCCCCCTGCAATTTTAAGCTTTTCCATTTTAAACTCCCTTCCATGGTTTTATAGTAAATGGATTTATTTACTAAATATTTTCACAATAAAAAAGACAGTATCGTTGTTAGTATAAACTAAATTTCAAAAAACATGTAAAAAATATTGTTTACCTTTTTCGGTATATTTTTACACAATTCCAATTAACTAGTGATGAGGCAATAATTTTATTTGCGATTATTCCAATCATTCAAAAATGCCTCAATCCCTTTTTCGGTTAATGGGTGATTAAATAGTTGCATAATTACTTTGTATGGCACTGTGGAAATATGAGCTCCAGCTAATGCAGCTTCCGTAATATGTTGTGGATGACGAATAGAAGCAGCAATAATTTCTGTATTTATTTCGTGAATAGCAAATATCTCTGCAATGGTCCGAACAAGTTCTACACCATCTTGACCAATATCATCTAAACGGCCTAGGAAAGGTGATACATAAGAAGCACCTGCTCTTGAAGCCATAAGTGCTTGATTAGCACTGAAAATGAGGGTAACATTGGTTTTGATTCCTTCTTTTGAAAAAACACTTACTGCTTTTAAACCTTCAGGTGTCATCGGAACTTTGATAGTTATGTTTGGTGCAATCTTTGCTAGTTCTCTTCCTTCTTTAATCATTCCTTCTGCATCAAGTGCAATTACTTCTGCACTAACAGATCCCGGAACTAACGCCGTAATCTCCTTTAATCGATCTTCAAATGAGATATTTTCTTTCGCTACCAAAGATGGATTTGTAGTAACTCCAGCAATGATTCCTAGTTCGTATGCCATTTCGATTTCTTTCATATTTGCTGTATCTATGAAAAATTTCATTTATCCCACTCCAAGTCTTAAAATTTTGTCTGTGAAAACTTGTCTATTTGTCCAGCTACACCGCCTAGCAAACTTCTGGTCTCCTTCCTACGATAAGTCAACATTGACTCATCGCTCGGAGTGAAATCTGCACTTCAATTTCAATAGTTTGTACGTCGTGAACAGACAGCTTCGCTTTTCTTTTAATACACTGAAACCGCCCGTTAATAGGCGGTTTCTCATTGATGTTTATTCTAAGGTTGTATAAATTATGCTAAAAATAAGATTTATGCTTTATTAGATGAACCAAATTCACGAATTTTACCAACAACTGTTTCTTTTATAACATCACGTGCAGGTCCTAAGTACTTGCGCGGATCGTACACATTAGGGTCTGCTTCTAAAACTTCACGAACGCGTTTTGCAGACGCAATTTGATTTTCTGTATTAACATTAATTTTGGCTGTTCCTAATGAAATCGATTTTTGAATATCCTTTGTTGGAATTCCTGTTCCCCCATGAAGAACTAATGGAAGTCCAGTAGCATTTCCGATTTCCTCCATTTCCTTGAATCCAAGGTTTGGTTCACCTTTATAAGGACCATGAACGGAACCTAGAGCAGGTGCTAGTGTATCTATCCCAGTACGTTTCACCAATTCCTGGCATTCGTTTGGATCAGCATAGATTACTCCATCTGCCACTACGTCATCTTCTTGACCACCAACAGTGCCAAGCTCAGCTTCTACAGAAACACCTTTTGCATGTGCATATTCAACTACTTTTGAAGTGATTTCAATATTCTCTTCAAATGGATGATGAGAAGCATCAATCATAACAGAAGTAAAACCAGCATCAATAGCTTCTTTACATTTTTCAAAGCTTGAACCATGATCAAGATGAATTGCTACAGGTACGGTAATTTTATAGTCCTCCATTAAGCCTTCAACCATTTTTACAACCGTTTTAAACCCACCAATATATTTACCAGCACCTTCTGAAACTCCAAGAATTACTGGTGAATTTTCTTCTTGTGCAGCTAAAAGAATAGCCTGAGTAAACTCTAGGTTATTAATATTAAATTGACCTACCGCATAATGGCCATCTTTTCCTTTATTAAGCATTTCTTTCATTGAAACCAACGGCATAACTAAATTCCTCCTTCGAGACTGTTCAAAATGTTTCCAACAATGCTTATCATCATTATCATTCACAAACATTTTGACTTCATACAAGTTTATTTGGCAATTTCATCATATCAAACTGATGCTTTTTTTACCAATATGGAAGACATAGATTTTGAAGAAGGAAAATTTATAATAGTTATTATTTGTATAATAAAACATCTATGGAGTTTATTATTTTTCTGGTTGCAAATAATGTCTTACTGCTGAACGAATATCATCAATATCAAATGGTTTTGCAAAATGTGTAAGTGCACCTAAATCCTTTGCTTCTTGGATCATATCTAATTCTCCGTAAGCAGTCATGATGATCACACGTATTTCCGGATCGATTTTCCTCATCCTCTTTAAAATTTCAATCCCATCCATTCCAGGGATTTTCATATCTAATAGAACAAGGTCAGGCGAATGCTTTTCTGTAATATCTAGTGCTTGTACACCATTGGCTGCTTGAAAAGTGCGATAACCTTCCTTTTGCATGACTTCATTAAGTAAAATACGAATGCCAAACTGATCGTCTACGATCAGTATTTTTTCTTTCTCTTCTCCCATTTTTTTACCCCCTAATATTCTGCAGAAAATATGTATAGTCTTCTTAATAGTTTAGCTATTTAGAGAAGTCATGGATTTGTCCATCTAGTTTATTACTTTTCACTTTATTCTATGTGTATTGTAATTAAATAAATACTTAGGTCTATTGATCAAACCCCCGCTCTTCATTTGAGTATTTCACTTTGTCATATGATATTAATTGTATTATTCTTCTAAATATAGTTCTATTTAAGTATGTATTTCTCCTGCTAAATGTTAAAGGCTTTCCATTTCTTTATTTGGACAAGACTCTTTACTTAAATATTGTTGCTTTTTAATACAAGAAAACCACACAAACACCCCTAATTAGGTTTAGAATGAAGATCTAATTAAGAAAAGAGTATTCGACAGTTTTAGTATTTTGGACGTAGATCAAAAAGAACAATTTGCACAAAAACAACCTTGGACAATAATTAAAAATGTGAAAGCAATGCATATAAGGTAAGGACGTACTCCAGACAACACTGGACCCAAATGATTTTATACCTATTAGAAAGGTGTGTTAAACCTTGTTGAAAATGTTTTTAACGCAATTAAATGGATTACAACAACGAATTTTTGAGAAAGAGGAGAATTCCATTGAGGATACGGCAAGACTATTAGCACAAGCATCCATTGGTGAAGGAACAATTTATATTAAAGGGTTTACAGAAATGGAAGCTGTATGCAGGGAAGCCTTTTTTGGAGAAGAGCCTTTAAAATTTGCAGCTCCATTCCAGCATTCAGAAGACTTAACAGACACAGACCGTGTTTTGATTATTTCACGTTTTACCACGGACACTGAAGCTATTGTACTTGCGAAAGAATTAAGAGAAAAAGGTATTCCTTTCGCTTCCATCGCAGGCAAGGTAAAAAGTGAAGAAGAAGATTTAGCAGACTTGGCAGATGTGAATATCAATACGACTTTACTAAAACCAATGCTTCCTTCAGAAACTGGTGATAGAGTGGGATTTCCATCAGCATTAGTCGGACTATTTATATATCATTGTATAAAGTTTCAATTAGATGAGATTATGTCTGAGTACCTTGAAGATGAGATGTAAAGAGAGAAAAAGGATAGGAAATATTATTTCCTATCCCTTTTCATTATTTATTATTTAACGTAGCTTCGATAAATCCTCGGAACAATGGCTGTGGTCTTGTCGGTCTTGAAGTGAATTCTGGGTGAAATTGTGATGCAACAAACCACGGATGGTCTTTTAATTCGATAATTTCAATTAAACGTCCATTTGGACTTGTTCCAGAGAATACAAAACCTTCATCTTCCATTTGCTGACGGTAATGATTATTAAATTCATAGCGATGACGATGTCGTTCGTATACAATTTCGTTCCCGTATACTTCAAATGCTTTTGTATCCTTTTCTAATCTACAAGGATATAAGCCTAATCTTAATGTACCACCAAGATCCTCAATTTCTTTTTGTTCAGGTAATAGATCAATGATCGGATAAGCTGTGGTTGGATCGATTTCAGCGGAATGAGCTCCTTCTAATCCAAGTACATTTCGTGCAAATTCAATGGATGCAAGCTGCATTCCTAAACAAATACCGAGGAAAGGAATTTTATTTTCACGAGCATATTGAATTGCAAGGATTTTTCCCTCGACGCCGCGATCACCGAAACCGCCAGGAACTAATACTCCATCTACAGACTTTAATAATTCCTTTACGTTCTCCGGTGTTACGTGCTCTGCATTGATCCAATCAATTTCAACATCTGCATCAAATGTATATCCAGCATGTTTTAAAGCTTCAACGACAGAAAGATAGGCATCCTGTAATTCTACATATTTTCCAACGAGAGCAATTCTGGTAGACCTTTTAAGGTTTCTTACTCTTTCCACAAGCTGAATCCATTCAGTCATATCAGCTTCAGGGCATTGAATCTTCAAATGATCGCAAACAATCTGATCTAGGTTCTGCTCTTGTAATGCAAGCGGAATAGAGTATAATGTATCGGCATCACGACATTCGATAACAGCCTTAGGGTCAATATCACAGAACAACCCAATTTTATCCTTCATATCTTGTGAAATCGGCATTTCTGTTCTTACAACAATAATATTAGGCTGAATTCCTAAGCTGCGCAGCTCTTTAACACTATGCTGGGTTGGCTTTGTTTTCATTTCACCCGCAGCTTTAATAAACGGTACTAAAGTACAGTGGATGTACATCACATTATCACGGCCAATGTCGCTTTTGATTTGACGAATTGCTTCAAGAAACGGCAATGATTCGATATCACCAACAGTCCCGCCAATTTCAGTAATAACTACATCCGCATTGGTAGCTTCTCCTGCGCGGAAAACCCTGCTTTTGATTTCATTTGTAATATGTGGGATAACTTGTACTGTTCCACCTAAATATTCTCCACGTCTCTCTTTTCTCAAAACCTCGGAGTATACTTTTCCGGTAGTTACACTGCTATATTTTGTAACATTAATATCGATAAAACGCTCATAATGTCCTAAATCCAAATCTGTTTCAGCACCATCATCCGTAACAAATACTTCACCATGCTGGTAAGGGCTCATCGTCCCTGGATCGACATTGATATAGGGGTCAAATTTTTGTATCGTAACGGTTAAACCCCGATTTTTTAGTAACCTACCTAATGATGCAGCAGTTATCCCTTTTCCTAAAGAAGATACTACACCGCCTGTTACAAAGATGTATTTTGTCACAATTTTTCCCCCTTCTAGTTAAAAGTTATTGTTCCTCAGGTAATGATTTTGATACACTTCCGGGTCCGTATTCACATCTTCTTTTCTTGTGCAATGCTTGGTGTACAAGATATCAACTCACACGAATAGGAGCAAATCAAATATATATCATTATCCTAAGTGTTAGTTAAAACAAGGTGGTGTAAGTACGCCAGAATACGCTACGGAACAATACTTCAGCGTACAGACCTGAGCCACATCTCGAATAATCTTCCCGAGATCGGGACGATGCGCTCTGTCCCTTTTCCTCTTAAAAACAAAAAAAGCCCCCTCTCACAAAAATGCAAGGGGAGCGTAATTAATATATTATCAGTTCCTTTTGGTGAAATTTGCACTTCAAATTCACTCGTAAGGAGCCCAAATAAAATACTACCTGTCTATAAGAAAGAAGTCAAGTGGATTATTTATCTTCTTCTTCATCCTCATCGAAGTCTTCTTCGTCCTCGTCTTCATCTTCCTCGTCTACATCATCTTCTTCGTCAACATCAAGATCATATTCATCTTCACTGATTAAATCATCGTCTTCTTCAAATGCATCGTCATCTTCATCGTCATCATCATCCAAATCAACGAATCCATCATCTTCATCTTCTTCTAAGTCATCATCTTCAAATTCATCTAAATCATCGTAATCTAAGTCTTCGTCCATTAAATCAATATCTTCATCTTCTTCTTCATAAACCTTCTTAGCCTTTTTCTTTTTAGACTTGACTGCTGGAGCTACCTCTTCATCAATTTGATCATATGGGTACCACGTTCTAAGTCCCCAACGATTTTCACCTAAGCTAATAAAACGTCCATCAATATTTAAATCCGTATAAAATTGTACCATCCGTGAACGTATCTCGTCTTTTGATAATTCCATCATTTCAGCGATTTCATCAACTAGATCTGAAAAAGCATATGCTTGTTTTTTTTCTTCCATTAGCTGATAAGCAAGCTCGATTAGTGACATTTCATTTAAATCTTCTTTTGTTAATTGCTTTAAACTCAACTTCGCACTTCCTTTCTATATTTACACTCATTAGAGTGAAAAAAGGCAAAAAAAACATCATTAGGGCAAAATACATATTTACCATTATAAACAAATTTATAACAATTATGCTAGCAAGGATACCCTTTCAATGTTCTTTGGAAACTTTTTTTCCCTAAAGAGTATGTACGCACACCATTTATCATCAATATTTATCTATTAATTCAATATTCATTTTACCTGTTTTTTAGTCATATGCAACATACAAATGTGCAAGAACCTTGTTCATCCGCTATCCGATAGGCGCTATTTAAATTGTAGTGTATTTTCACCTGGAGCTAGAAGTAGAAATTTTTCCTGAATAGTTATCCACACTTATAAGTTTTATAATTTTTCAAGCAACAAAATAGCCCTGAACAATTAATCAGAGCTATTTTGATTCTTTCCTTACATATTTCTTCTATATTGTCCGCCTACCTCGTAAAGTGCTTGAGTTATTTGTCCAAGACTTGCCACTTTAACCGTTTCCATTAATTCTGCAAAGATGTTACCATTATTCACTGCAGTTTGTTTTAGTTTCTTTAACCCATCCTCTACTTTGTCTTTATTACTTTTTTGGAAACCATGGAGATTGCTAATTTGCGTTTCTTTTTCTTCCGTTGTTGCACGGGCAAGTTCAATATTATTCATCTCTTCCTCGGATGGAGGATTTGGATTTAAATAAGTATTTACCCCAATAATCGGAAGCTCGCCAGTATGCTTCTTCATTTCATAGAACATAGATTCTTCCTGAATCTTACCGCGTTGATATTGGGTTTCCATCGCACCAAGCACACCGCCACGATCATTGATTTTCTCAAATTCTTGAAGGACAGCTTCTTCTACTAGCTCTGTAAGCTCTTCAATGATAAAGGAACCTTGTAATGGATTTTCATTTTTCGTCAATCCATGCTCTTTTGTAATAATCATTTGAATGGCCATTGCCCGTCTTACCGATTCCTCTGTTGGTGTCGTAATCGCTTCATCGTAAGCATTTGTATGAAGAGAATTACAATTATCGTGTAGGGCCATTAATGCTTGTAACGTTGTACGAATATCATTAAAATCAATTTCTTGAGCGTGTAAGGAACGTCCAGATGTTTGAATATGATATTTCAACTTTTGGCTGCGTTCATTTGCTCCGTATTTATCTCTCATGACTGTTGCCCAAATTCTTCTAGCTACTCTTCCAATCACGGAGTACTCAGGATCTAGGCCGTTCGAGAAGAAGAAGGAAAGATTTGGGGCAAAATCATTAATATTCATGCCTCGACTTAAATAATATTCCACATAAGTGAAACCATTTGCCAATGTAAAAGCTAGCTGTGAAATTGGATTTGCTCCTGCTTCTGCGATATGATAGCCGGAGATAGAAACAGAATAATAGTTTCGCACTTTCTGGTCGATAAAGTATTGCTGAATATCCCCCATCATTCTTAGGGCAAATTCTGTTGAGAAAATACATGTATTTTGACCTTGGTCTTCTTTTAAAATATCTGCTTGAACAGTTCCGCGCACAACTTGCAATGTTTGTTCTTTCACTTCTGCAAATTCTTCTACTGTCAAAATTCTTCCAAGCTCGGCTTCTTTCCTTTGAACTTGTTGATCGATAGCAGTATTCATAAACATTGCCAAAATAATCGGCGCAGGTCCATTTATGGTCATAGATACGGATGTGGATGGATGGCATAAGTCAAAGCCATCATACAGCTTTTTCATATCATCTAGAGTACAAATACTCACTCCGGATTCTCCAACTTTCCCATAAATATCTGGACGATAATCCGGATCTTCTCCATATAAAGTGACAGAGTCAAATGCCGTACTTAAACGCTTAGCAGAGTCATCCTTTGATAGGTAATGAAATCTGCGATTGGTTCTTTCCGGGGTTCCTTCACCCGCAAATTGCCGTTTCGGATCTTCCCCTTCACGTTTAAAAGGAAATACTCCTGCCGTAAACGGAAATGAACCTGGAACATTTTCTTTATACACCCAGCCTAAAATTTCGCCGTAATCCTCATATTTCGGAAGAGCCACTTTCGGTATTTTCAATCCGGACAAACTGATTGTTTTTAACTCGGTTACGATTTCTTTATCACGTATTTTCGTGATAAATTGGTCACCCGAATATTTTGCTTTTGTCTCGTTCCAGCTACTTAATATTTTTTTGGATTCCGTTGTAAGTTTTTCTTCCGTATCTTTTTTTAATGCTTCAAGAGAAGAAATAACGTCTTGATTTAATCCTGTTTCCTGCGCAGCTTGGATAGTGCCCTCCAACTGGAAAAGCTTTCTTGCATAACGAACCTGCTCTGTCGCTTTTTTATGATAGCTTCTGACTGTATCTGAAATTTCACGTAAATAATATCTTCTGCTATTAGGAATGATCACGTTTTGCTTTTCAACTTTCGCATCCTTTGAGAATGGTACTTCCCAGTTTATATTCAATTTTTCATTCACTTTTTCAATCAAAGCTGCAAAAAGGGAATTTGTCCCCGGATCGTTAAATTGACTTGCGATTGTTCCATACACAGGCATATTTTTTAATTCTTGCTCGAAAAGCAGATGACTGCGCTGATATTGCTTACGAACTTGACTCCTAGCATCTTCTGAGCCTTGGCGTTCAAATTTATTAATAACGATAAGATCGGCATAATCAATCATATCGATTTTTTCCAATTGTGATGGTGCACCAAACTCACTTGTCATCACATACATAGAGATATCACAAATCTCTGTAATTTCTGCGTCACCCTGTCCGATACCGCTTGTTTCAACAATGATTAAGTCAAACCCGGCAGCTTTCACGACATTAATCGCATCGTAAATAGCAAGGGATAACTCGGTTCTTGAGCCTCTCGTAGCTAAGCTTCTCATATAGACACGAGAGTTAAAAATGGCGTTCATGCGAATTCTATCGCCTAGTAATGCTCCACCAGTTTTTTGCTTTGTTGGGTCAACAGATAATATGGCAATCTTTTTGTCAGGAATTTCATTAAGAAAACGACGAATTAATTCATCTGTTAAAGAACTTTTCCCCGCTCCACCTGTACCGGTAATTCCGATTACAGGGGATTTAGATTCCATTGTTTTCAATGCATGAAAAGCAGCTTCGGCAGCAGTTGTCGCTTCAGCTTCTAGCTCTGATTGATTTTCTGCTAATGTGATAAGTTTCGCTACTGAATTAACATTTCCTGTTTGCAGCTTTTCGATTTCTTCTGGCAAGGATCCTGAAAAAGTAGGATGATCGCATTCTTCTATCATGATATTAATCATCCCTTGAAGACCGTACTTTCTTCCATCCTCTGGAGAGAAAATCCAGGCAATTCCATAATCGTGAAGCTCTTTTATTTCACGCGGAATGATGACTCCGCCTCCTCCGCCATAAATACGGATATGTGATGCTCCTCTTTCCTTCAACAGATCATACATGTATTTAAAATATTCAACATGTCCACCTTGATACGAAGAAATTGCAATTCCCTGTACATCCTCTTGGATAGCCGCATTTACAACCTCTTCCACGGACCTATTATGGCCAAGGTGAATAACCTCTGCTCCGCTTGACTGCAAAATTCTCCTCATTATATTGATGGAAGCATCGTGGCCATCAAAAAGGCTTGATGCAGTAACAAAACGAACCGCATGTTTTGGTCGATAGATTTGAACTGTGCTCATTTTCATCCCCCTGTTCACAGTTGTGTTTGATATTGTTTAAGTCCTGTAAAAATCAAATCGGTTTGTACTTTAATATAGTCGTCGATTGTGTAGCTTTTCCCTAAAGCCCATCTTCTAAATCCCCACATTTGACCTTGCACAAAGATATTATGGGATAATAAATCAATGTGTGCATCGTCCATTACTAGCTCGCCATTATCGATACAGCGTCTAATAATCGTTTCAAACATCCCAACCATTTCCAATTCCTTTTTTAAAACATAAGGAAGAGCATCCTTCGATAATGACTTCGCTTCTTGATACATAACGAGCACTTCATCCTGCATTTCATCCATGATTTTAAAATAATAGGCAATCCCTAGCTTCAAGCTATCCAAGGTTCCCTTATCGACATCCATTCCCTGCAAACGCACGCGTACCTGGTCATAGATGCTATCACAAACTAAATACAAGACATCCTCTTTTGTTCGAATATATTCATATAATGTTCCGATACTGAATCCTGCAGCTTGTGCAATCTCCCGTGTTGTGGTGCGGTGAAAGCCCTTTTGTTTAAAAAGGGCTACAGCACCGCGAATCATTTGATTTCTGCGCATTTTTACTAAACGTTCGTCTTTCACAGAGGCATGGACCGTTCGTTTTTTATTCACTGAATCTACCGCCTCTTTCTTAAAATTTATAGTGGAAAAAATTTATAAATATTTCACTAGATTGGCCTTTGTCTAGCTCCAGGTGAAATTTACAGTTCAATTTCAATAGCGCCTATCGGCTAGCCGATGAGCAAGGCGCCTTCGCTTTTCTTATCACTTTGTCAGCATTCGTGAAATAACTAATCTTTGAATCTCTTGTGTTCCTTCATAGATTTGTGTAATTTTTGCATCACGCATAAATCTTTCAACTGGATAATCTTTTGTATATCCATAACCACCAAACACTTGAACAGCCTCCGTTGTCACCTTCATTGCTGTATCCCCAGCAAAAAGCTTCGACATTGCCGATTCTTTTCCGTATGGCAATCCATTCGACTCTAGCCATGCTGCTTGATAGGTTAATAGACGAGAAGCTTCCACATTTGTTGCCATGTCCGCTAATTTAAATGAAATCCCTTGGTTTGCCGCAATTGGCTTACCAAATTGATGGCGATCTTTCGCATAAGCAACAGCCGCGTCAAGTGCACCTTGAGCAATTCCCACCGCTTGGGCAGCAATCCCATTACGCCCACCATCTAATGTCATCATCGCAACTTTGAAACCATCCCCTTCTTCTCCTAGAAGGTTTTCCTTTGGAACAATACAATCTTCAAAAATAATTTCTGTAGTTGGCGATGAACGGATTCCTAGTTTTTTCTCTTTCTTACCTACGGAGAACCCAGGGAAATCAGATTCGATAATAAAGGCACTGGTACCTTTTTGCTTAGAGGATGGATCTGTTAAAGCAAATACAACATAAATATCTGCAATCCCGCCGTTAGTAATGAAAATCTTAGAGCCATTTAATACATAGTGGTCTCCTTCAAGACGTGCAGTTGTTCTCATGCCACCAGCATCCGATCCAGAGCCTGGTTCTGTTAAGCCATAGCCGCCAATCTTTTTGCCTTCTGCCATTGGACGTAAATATTTTTGTTTTTGTTCTTCGGAACCAAATTTAAAAATCGGCCATCCTGCCAAAGAAGTATGAGCGGAAAGCGTTACACCAGTTGATGCACAAACTCTTGATAGCTCTTCTACCGCAATACAATAAGCCAAATAATCACTACCAATACCACCGTACTCTTCTGGCCATGGAATACCCGTTAGACCAAGTTCGGCCATCTTATCAAAAATCTCACGGTCAAAGCGTTCCTCTTCATCACGTTCCGCAGCTGTTGGAGCTACTTCATTTTCTGCAAAATCACGGACCATTTTTCGAATCATTTCATGTTCTTCAGATAGTTTAAAATTCACTAACTTCTCCTCCTAGACTAAATATTTGCTAATAACAACGCGCTGAATTTCGCTTGTACCTTCATATATTTCGGTGATTTTCGCATCTCGGAATAGCCTTTCTACCGGATATTCCTTCGTATATCCGTAGCCCCCAAACACTTGTATTGCCTCTGTTGTTACCTCTACAGCCGTACGAGAAGCAAATAATTTTGCGATGGAAGCTTCTTTACCACAAGGAAGTCCTCCGGTACGAAGGTTTGCCGCTTGGTATACAAGTAATTTTGCAGCTTCTACACTTGTCGCCATATCCGCCAGCTTAAAGCCAACCCCTTGTTGTGCAGCAATTGGCTTACCAAATTGCTTCCGTTCCTTTGCATATTCAACTGCCTTTTCAAAAGCTGCTTCACCTATCCCAAGGGCTTGGGTAGCTATTCCAATACGTCCGCTATCCAAGTTAGCCATGGCAATTTTAAAGCCTTGTCCCTCTTCACCTAATCGATTTATTACAGGAACCTTCATGTCTTCAAAGGTTAGTTGTACGGTTCTAGAGCCATGTAGCCCCATTTTGTGTTCATCTTTACCGACTATTAGTCCTGGAGTATTCTTTTCTACAATGAATGCGGTGACCTCATCTTGATCTGTTTTGGCAAATACAATGTAGATATCTGCTTCACCGCCGTTTGTAATAAACATTTTCGAGCCATTTAGTATATAATAATCCCCTTGTTTGACCGCTTTTGTTCGAAGGCTTCTAGCATCTGAACCCGCATTTGCTTCTGTTAAGCAAAATGCTCCTAAATATTCCCCTGATGCTAGTTTCGGAACATATTTTTGTTTTTGTTCCTCGGTACCAAAATACAGGATTGGACTTGTGCCCACTGATGTGTGTACCGAAAGAATAACCCCTATTGTTGCACTGACTTTAGAAAGCTCATGTAACGCGATAACATAAGACGTATAGTCCATTCCCGATCCGCCATACTCTTCGGGTACTATAATTCCCATCAAACCAAGCTGCCCCATTTTTCGGAGGATTTCTCTCGGGAATTCACCATTTTCCATTCTTTCTATAAAAGGGACAATTTGTCTTTGCGCAAAATCACGAACCATGTTTCTCATCATGATTTGCTCTTCTGTAAAATGTAGATCCATCCCTGTCACCCCTTTGTTCTATCTAATCTCCTAGTTAGTTATAAGTATAAAATCCGCGTCCTGTTTTCTTACCTAACCAACCAGCTTTTACATATTTTCTGAGTAGTGGACAAGGTCGGTATTTATCATCTCCAAACCCTTCATGAAGGGTTTCCATAATATAGAGACATGTGTCTAAACCGATAAAATCAGCAAGAGTAAGTGGTCCCATTGGATGGTTCATCCCAAGCTTCATAACCTCGTCAATCGCTTCCTTCGTTGCTACTCCTTCATATAATGTATAAATTGCTTCATTGATCATTGGCATAAGGACACGATTGGAAACGAAACCTGGAAAATCATTAACCTCTACTGGTACCTTGTTCAATGTCTTTGTCATATCTTCAATGACTTGATATACCTCATCAGCTGTCGCAAGCCCACGAATGATTTCCACCAGTTTCATGACTGGTACCGGATTCATGAAATGCATACCTATCACTTTTTCCGGTCGCTTCGTAGCTGCAGCGATTTCTGTAATTGGTAGTGAGGATGTGTTGGAAGCCAAAATTGTATGCTCTGGTGCAATTTGATCTAAATCAGCGAAAATTTTCGTTTTAATATTCATGTTTTCAACTGCTGCTTCAATGACAATATCCACTTCTTTGGCATCTTCTAGATTCGTAGATTTCACTAAATTAGCTAGAATGCTATTCTTTTCGGCTTCCGTCATTCTTTCTTTCTGAACCTGACGGGAAAGATTTTTAGAAATAATACCTAAACCTTTTTCCACAAACTCATCCTTTAAATCATTTAAAATTACTTTATAGCCAGCTTGTGCACAAACTTGGGCAATTCCCGAACCCATTTGGCCAGCACCGATAACCATTACTGTTTTAATATTCATTGAATGGACCTCCCTGTTTAAGAGATAAGAAAGTAAAAGTTTTTATCTCAAAGTAATTTAACAAGTGTTGACTCTGTCTAGCTCCGGCGCCTATCGGCTAGCGGATTTCTACGTCTCCTCCCTACGATAAGTCAACATCAGGTGAAAATGGTAGTTCAATTTTCAATAGCTCGTGAACTACCTCACTGTGTTTCCTTTATCTCAGTCGAAGACTACGAAATCCGTACGCCAATGGGCAAGGCGCCTCCGCTTTTCTTACTTAACCTCTATCATAATAGCGTCGCCTTGACCGCCTCCGGAGCAAATGGCAGCTATTCCAATTCCGCCTCCGCGTCTTTTTAACTCGTAAGCTAGTGTTAAAATAATTCTCGCACCACTTGCACCAATCGGATGTCCAAGCGCAACGGCCCCGCCATTGACATTTACTTTTTCCGGATTAAGATTAGCAATTTTACTGCTAGCTAATGAAACAGCCGAAAATGCTTCGTTTATCTCAAACAAATCGATTTCATCCACAGTTTTTCCTGTTTTCTTTAAAAGCTCATTGATGACTAATCCAGGTGTTTGTGGAAAATCTTTCGCTTCTATCGCAATAGCTGTATGGCCCAAAATGTAAGCTAGCGGTTCTTTGCCTTCTTTCTGTGCTCTTTCTTCACTCATTAATACCAACGCTGCAGCACCATCATTGACTCCAGGTGCATTTCCCGCTGTTATCGTTCCGTTCTTATCAAAGGCAGGAGATAATTTTTCCAATTTCTCAAGGGAAGTATCTTTTCTTGGTGCCTCATCATCTTTTATTACAATTGGTTCCCCTTTGCGCTGCGGAACTGCAACAGGGACAATTTCCTCTGCTAACAACCCTTTTTCCGTCGCTTCAACGGAACGTTGATGGCTCCTATACGCCCACTTATCTTGCTCTTCTCTCGTAATCTCGAATTCTTCCGCTGTACTGTTTCCATAAGTACCCATATGAACTCCGCTGAAACAACATGTTAATCCATCATGAATCATAAGATCTTTAAGAGGTGAATCACCCATTCTTAATCCCCAGCGTGCGTTAGGAAGAAAATAAGGTGCATTTGACATAGATTCCATTCCACCTGCAACGATCAAATCCTCATCACCAGCACGAATAATTTGGTCTGCTAGAGTAACGCTTCTCATTCCTGATGCACAAACCTTATTAATGGTTTCTGTTTTAACTTCCCAAGGAATTCCTGCTTCTCTCGCTGCTTGTCTGGAAGGGATTTGGCCTTGCCCACCTTGTAAAACAGTACCTAAAATGACTTCTTGTATCTCTTCCGGTTGGACACCCGCGCGCTGGATTGCTTCTTTAACAGCTATTCCACCTAACTGTGTGGCAGTTAATGAACTTAACCCACCGCCAAATTTGCCAAAAGGTGTTCTTGCACCACTTAGAATCACTGTTCTTGCCATTTCAATCTCCTCCTAATAGAAAAGCGTAGGCGCCTTGCTCATCGGCGTATGGATTTCGTAGTCTTCGACTGAGATAAAGGAAACCGTGCTGAGGTAGTTCACGAGCTATTGAAAATTGAACTACCATTTTCACCGAGTGAAATTTGAAGTACCAATTTCACCTGATGTTGACTTATCGTAGGGAGGAGACGTAGAAATCCACTAGCCGATAGGCGCTGGAGCTAGACAGCTCCTAACTTCACTTCAAATTTTATACTACTTTGAGATTCTGATGGTAACCGCTTTCACTAAAGGCTTTTTTCTTAAACCTTATTGCTTTATTCATCTGATTGTTTGATTTCCTCTGTCAGATTTAGAATAGATATTTCTTTTAAGAAAAGATGCCCCGAACTAAACCATATTAAGATCTTAAACAATATACGAAAAGCAATAATTTGAACAAAAATAGCCTTTAATTAATTGACTGAACGCTCGCTCGACAAATCGTTAATGGAAAAGGGACATGAGAGTCCCTTTTTATTTTTATAATCTTATAATAAATCATTAATAGTGGAAATTGAATTATTTTAGTAAAGATTCACAAAATTATTTATGAAGCAACAGTTGTTTGCTCTGGCTCTCCACATACAGCTTTTTCAAGAAGTTCTGCCACATCATATGTTTTAACTGTGTCTTCTACTTCCTTCGCTTTTGTACCATCCGATAACATGGTTAAGCAATAAGGACATCCAGAACTGATGACAGACGGATTTACTGCTAATGCTTGTTCTGTACGTGTAACATTGATACGCTGACCAGTGTCTTCTTCCATCCACATTAATCCACCGCCTGCGCCACAGCACATTCCTGTTTCGCGATTGCGTTCCATTTCCACAAGTTTAACACCAGGCAATGATTTTAAGATTTCACGTGGTGGATCGTATACATCGTTATAACGTCCCAAGTAACAGGAATCATGGAAGGTGATCGTTTCGTTTACCTCGTATTTTGGTACAATACGCCCTTCAATCAATAATGTATGAAGAAGCTCTGTATGATGATACACTTCTGCTTCAAGTCCAAAGTCAGGATATTCCTTCTTAAAGATGTTATAAGCATGCGGATCAATCGTAACAATTTTCTTTATATCATTTTTCTGGAACTCATCAATATTTTGCTGTGCGAGCTCTTGAAATAGAAACTCATTTCCTAAGCGTCGTGCAGTATCACCAGAGTTTTTCTCTTTATTTCCTAAAATTGCGAACTTAACTCCCGCTGCATTCATAAGTTTCGCAAAAGATAGGGCGATCTTCTGACTACGGTTATCGAAGGATCCCATTGATCCTACCCAGAATAAATACTCAAACTCTTCTCCTGCTTTTTTCGCTTCTTTTACAGTAGGAACATGAACATCTTCTCTTGCTTCACGCCAGTTTTCGCGTTCCTTGCGATTTAATCCCCACGGATTTCCTTGCCGCTCGATGTTTTGCATCGCTCTTTGCGCATCTGGATTCATTTTTCCTTCGGTTAAAACAAGATAACGGCGAAGGTCGATAATCTTATCCACATGCTCATTCATAACCGGACATTGATCTTCACAGTTACGGCATGTTGTACACGCCCAAATTTCTTCTTCTGTGATGACATCACCAATAAGGCTTGAACTGTAGCTAATAGCTGCTGCAGACTCCTCTACTCCCTTTCCAGCACTTGCTAACGCAATTTGATTGCCTTTCGTTTGTGCGAATGCAAAGGTTGGAACCCACGGTTGTCTTGAAGTAACGGCGGCACCATGGTTTGTTAGATGGTCCCTTAACTTCACGATTAAATCCATTGGAGACAGCATTTTTCCTGTTCCAGTTGCCGGGCACATATTCGTGCATCGCCCACATTCCACACAAGCATATAAATCTACTAGTTGGTGTTGTGTGAAATCCTCAATCTTTCCAACTCCGTATGATTCCTGCGATTCATCTTCAAAGTTTATTGAACTTAACTTCCCAACACCATCTAAACGATTTAAAAATACGTTTGCCGGTCCCGCAATTAAGTGGGCATGTTTGGATTGTGGAACATATACTAGGAATGATAGTAAGAAAATTAAATGGATCCACCATGCAATATAGAAAATAACGATAGCCGCTGTATTGCCGACCCACCCGAATGCTAAAGCAATACAAGATGCAATTGGCTCAGTCCAAGACAGCTCTTCACCATGCCAAATGATACCCATTCCACTTCCTACTAAAACAGATAACATTAATCCACTGATAAATAATAAGACAAGTCCTGATTTGAAACCTCTTTTTAAACGAACTAATTTTTCAATATAACGACGATAAAAAGCCCAAAAAGTAGCTACTAAAATAACTAGCGTAACAATTTCTTGGAAAAACGTAAAGCCAGAATACAATGGTCCAAGCGGCAGATGGGAATCAGGCGCTAACCCTCTCCAAATAAAATCGATGGCACCAAATTGGACTAATATAAATCCGTAGAAGAACATGACATGTATCGCACCGCTCTTCTTATCCTTTAACAGCTTTTTCTGTCCAAATACGTTGACCCATATCTTTTGCATCCGTTCTTTCATACGTTTATCAAACTCTACTTTTTTCCCTAGTTTGATATATTGAACCCTCGTTTTGACCACGTACACAAACAAGGATATTGCGTAAGCGGTTACAAAAAGAAATGCAATCCAATTCACCCACAATAACCAATTCATATTTGTGAAAACACTCCCCTCTGAGGTGAATATCCTAAAAAAACATATAAATTTTCTGAATGTTGCTTATCTCCATTATATTATGAATGAGCATTCAGTCAACTGATTTTTTGAAAAATTGTTAAAGTAATTAATAGGTAAAATAGTATTTTATCTCTCCTTTTTCAAAAAAGTATCATTTAGGTTCACTATACAATCGCCTCATGAATCCTACATCTTTTGGCTATAATAGTAAGACTTTACAAAGAGGAGGGGTATGATGATATGGGTTTCGATTTTGATCCTTTTCATTCTAGTAGTCGTTGCCTATTGCATCAGTGACTTTATTTTTGGCAAGAAAAAATTTCACCAGCATAGCCCTTCTAGAGACTATTCTAAACGTAAGGGAGATATTCATCTTATTACACATGGAAAGGATCTTTTTTCATTACTTCTGTCCGATATAAAAGATGCAAAATCAAGCATTCATATACTCTTTTATATTGTAAAAGATGATTTATTCAGCAAAGAGTTTTTACAATTACTTATTAATAAGGCTCAAGAAGGAATTGAGGTTCGTCTTTTATTAGATTGGCTAGGAAGCCACAATACTCCAAAATCACTGGTAATGGAATTAAGAAATGCTGGGGGCCATGTTGCTTACAGTAACCGGTTGAAGTTTCCTTTTCCATTCTTTTCCCTTCAGCAGCGGAACCATCGAAAAATTTCAGTGATTGACGGTAAAATTGGATATGTTGGAGGGTACAATGTTGGGAAGGAATACATTGACGAGGATTCTGTCCTTTCCCCATGGAGAGACTACCATCTACGTATCTTTGGCGAAAGTGTTAAAGATTTGCAGATGGAGTATTTTTTTAATTGGAATCATTCTTCAACCACTTCCATTCCAAAGGATGACAAGTATTTTTCAACACTCCAAACAGGCGAAATGCTTCATCAATTCTTCCCTACAGAGGGCTTGCGCTTAGAACACGCCATATGCGAATTAATTGATTCAGCTACAGAATCAATTTGTATTGGCACACCTTATTTTATTCCTTCTGCAATCATTTTAGAGAAATTAATCGATGCATTAAAGAGAGGAGTAAAAATAAAAATTATTGTCCCTAAAAAAGCAGATCACTTCTTAGTTAAGGAAGCGTCTTTTTCCTATTTTCGTTCATTAATAGGTGCTGGAGGGGAGGTATACCAATATTTAAATGGATTTTATCATGCGAAGATAATCATCGTTGATGAGGAAATTTGCCAAATTGGAACAGCTAATTTTGACCGGAGAAGTATCTACTTGAACCTAGAAATTAATTGTTACATTTATGATAAGGATTTTATTCGTAGAATGGTCACCGTTGTGGAAAAGGATATGTCGGATTCTCATCGACTTACGATTGACGAAGTCGCTAATACTTCGTTTGTTACGAAACTGAAGGAGATTGGAACAAAAGTAATTGTAGACTTGTTATAATAATGTCCCAAATGCAGGCACTGCAGTTGGGACATTTTTGGTTTGGTGGGAATTGTCCATAACGGCTAGATTAGTCCGAGTTTGGGCGGAATTTTCCTTAATGTAAATCTAAATTATTTATAGAATGCTTTTTCCCTTCAGAAGAATAGCTAATACCGCTATCTTCCAGCTTAAAATTTTCCAATTTCTCGTTTTTCCCGGTCTTTATGTGGTAAATATGAGCCTCTTTTTTGTAATCGTCCTTATCTGGACTAGTTTGAATATAGACGATATCGTTGGTTTCTTTATTTATTCCGAAATCAAAAAAATTGCCACCCGAATCATGATAGTTTGTAATTAATTTAACTTTTTTAGAAACCAAATCTAGAATATAAAGTTTGCTTACTGCCGGTTTGTTCATTCCTTTCTTTTTCATGTCAGTATCATAGATTACATAGTTATTTATCCCATATATTTGATTTAAAAAGATGTAATTTTTCTTATTATCTTTCAGAGGTAGTGAAGTTAAATATTCCGAATTCTGAACGCTAATAGTAGAATCTTCATTTTTATTTAAATAAAGCTTATAAGGTTCTTTTGGAACTTTATCTAAGACAGATGATGTGTCTAGCATCTCAATGTCAGGTGCCCATACAATACCTTGGGCAGTCATAGTTGCTAATATGTTATATTTTGTAGGTTCGGCATTATATTGAAAATGATATTCTTTTTGGCCAATCTGTAATGATTCTGTTTTCTCTGGTTCTTTTTGAGCTGCTAATGTTTTATGTAGAACTGGATTTACCTTTTTTATAGTAGGCTGTATAGCAGAATTACAAGCAGTTAAAGTAAAGCAACATGCGGTAACGATTAAAAAAATTAACCTGTTCTTCATTGAGTAATACTCCTTTATCAACAAACTAATAATTTTTAAATATAACGGTATTGTTCTTTATGTTTTTTGAGCTTTTATACCAGTTTAACAGTGAATCATAATCTGCTTTTTGAATATCTGCGGATTGTATTGAAACGGTATTATCATTTACCCACCTATACTCTGTAATTGGCCAAGTAGCTTTTTCTATGAACTCTCCAGATAAGATTTTACTTTTCGGCTTTAATAACTCCATGTTCTTCAAATTAATAGGAATGATGTTATTTCTTATTACAAGATTTCCCTCGTTAACACCATAACGAAAAACCACATTTTCTAGATTTGGAGATTGCTTCATATCTATTAAGATTCCATAACCTAGTTCGGCACTAGAAATAATTTTTTTATCTTTTGATATCTTGATTAGGAGAGTCGAGCATAACTTATTTCCACAGTTATACTTTAATATGTTGTAAAAACTTCCATTTAAACTCTTGAGATTTAGGTAACTAGCTGAGCTTCGATCGATTTCTAGCTTTTTATTGGATTGATCATTTAAATATTTTTCATATATAGGAACCGAGCTAATAGGAATGGGAAATTTATCACCTTTTGCGTCAGCAAGCTGAAGTAGTGTTGATTCTTTTTTTCGCGTTTTCGATGTTTCACTAAATAGATTCCACGTTCTTCCCCCATCATTTGACTCCATGATTTGAGCCGATTTCTCATTTATTCCCCAGCCAATTTGTGAGGATGTGAATTTCAGCTTGTGTAAGGTATATGTTAATGAAGCTTTTTTCTTCCACGAATTCCCGCCATCTTTTGTTTGGTAAAGAGTGGAGGTGTCATTATTTATTGAATGCTTTACATTTGCCCAGCCAATTTTGTTACTTAAAAAAGTTACTTCACCCATTCCGTTTAGCGTGGATAACTGCTTCCAATGGTTCCCTCGGTCTGAAGTGGAATAAATGAGCGTAGTGTTCTTCTTCACTCCCCTTATTGTTACGGTAAGAATTCCGTTAGATTGGTCAAAAAATTGCGGTGCACTATAACCTATAAAATTATCCTCCACTAGTTTCGGCAGTGGGATGTTTAATTGATCCCATGTCCTGCCACCATCATTTGTTTTATAAAAAATGACTTCATGCGGGTCATTTCCAGCACCCGTTAAAAATCCATGTCTTTCGTCAATAAATGTGATAAATCTTGGATCTTTCGTATCCGGAATACCTTTCGTCGTATCATCACCCACATGATAGACTAAATTCCATGAGGTTCCTTGATTCCTTGTTTGATAAATATCAAAAGGGCTGTGTCCTAAGCCATATCCACGATGTACCAACATCCATCCTGCTGTTGGACTTATGAAGGAAATACTATAGATATCCGCCTTACCATCCTTTCTTAATCTTGGGACTAGGGATGAATTCCATGTCTTTCCGCCATCCGTTGATTTATATAAATTTGCTCTATCTGCTGTCCAAACTAATTTCTTATTAAATGCATATAGAGATATAAATTCATTTTGTTCCTTGGAAGCTTTGTGAGGGGTAACTTCCACCCACTTATCCTGATTCTTGGTAAATATTTTTTCTCCAGTTGATGCAAAACCGTCTGTATTATTGACCATAAACAATTGAAAAAATTGATTCTTTGGAGTTGGAGTAGAAACATTAGAGGTTATTTTTGAACTAGTGGTTTCTGAAGAAGTATTTTGCTTGTCTACCCTATGAACATTTTTATGTTCCTTACTTTTTGAGGTGGCAATTTCATTTGTGCTTTGCTTACACCCGCAGATAATCCAGCTCATACAGAGTATTGCTATAATCATCCATATTTTCACTTTCATTCTTTTTCACCTATAAGTATTTCCATTATCCAAACCCCTTTCCAACCAAATTTACAATAGTATTTTATCAAATGTTACAGGAATATTAAATATATTAAAAATATATTTCCATCTCCAAATTTCGACAACAAAAAACAGGTACCATATAGATACCTGTCCTATAAATTACATCTTCTCCGGAGCTGAAACCCCTATAAGAGCTAATGCATTTTTCATCGTTATTTGAACGGTCTTAATTAAAGCAAGTCGAGCATTTGTGAGTTCTTCGTTTTCTTTATCCAATACCTTTTCCGCATTGTAAAAGCTATGAAACGCTTGTGCTAAGTCGTAAATATAATTTGTAATGCGGTGTGGGATGCGTTTTTCAGCTGCTTCCGCAATGGCAGATGGGAAGTCGCCCATTTTCTTCAGCAAATCAATTTCTTTCTCAGCTTGAATTAGCTTCACATTAGCTTTTTCATTTAGGGTGAAGCCTTGATCTTCCCCTTGTCGCAGAATACTGCAAATACGTGCATGAGCATATTGGGCATAATACACAGGATTTTCGTTCGATTGGGAAACAGCTAAATCAAGGTCAAAATCCATATGCGTATCTGCACTTCTCATTGCGAAGAAATAACGTACTGCATCCAAGCCTACTTCTTCGATTAGGTCACGCATTGTAACGGCTTTGCCTGTACGTTTACTCATCTTCATTTTCTCGCCGTTTTTATATAAATGAACGAGCTGAATAACTTCTACCTCCAAGTTATTCGGACCAAATCCAAGTGCTTCCATCGCCGCTTTCATACGTGGAATATAACCGTGATGGTCGGCTCCCCAAATATTGATCAGCTTTTCAAATCCACGGTCAAATTTGTCTTTGTGATATGCGATATCTGGAGTTAAATACGTGTAAGATCCATCGTTCTTGATTAGAACACGATTTTTATCGTCTCCAAAAGTTGTTGATCTGAACCATGTTGCACCGTCTTCTTCATAAATTTGGCCTCTTTCACGAAGCTCTTTTAATGTTTCATCAATCTTTCCATTTTTATAAAGAGAGGTTTCAGAATACCAAACATCAAATGGAACACGGAAGTTCTCAAGATCTGTTTTTAATTTTGCCATTTCGTAGTCAAGACCGTACTGTCGGAAAAATTCATAACGCTCCTTCTCATCAGTCTGAGCATACTTATCCCCATATTGTTCAGCCAGCTTCTTACCGATCTCAACAATATCTTTACCATGGTAACCGTCTTCCGGCATTTCTTTATCTTGTCCAAGCGCTTGGAAATAACGTGCTTCCACAGATAAAGCTAGATTATGAATTTGATTCCCGGCATCATTAATATAGTACTCACGACTTACTTCATAGCCAGCTCTATCTAAAACATTACAAAGGGAATCCCCAACAGCTGCACCGCGGGCATGCCCAAGATGTAAATCACCCGTTGGATTAGCAGAAACAAACTCGACTTGTATTTTCAGTCCCTTCCCTGCATTCGAACGGCCATATTCGCTGTCTTCCGATAAAATAGTAGGAATCAAATCCGTTAAATAACTATTATTCATATAAAAATTAATAAAGCCTGGTCCGGCAAGCTCTATTTTTTCAATCGATGCTTTGGAACGGTCAAAATTATTTATGATTTCCTCAGCAATCATTTTCGGCGCCTTTTTCGCAACACGAGCTAGTTGCATCGCAGCATTTGTTGCATAATCACCATGAGCTTTGTCCTTAGGTGTCTCCAAAATAATTTCCGGAATTTGGTCCGCTGTTGCTAATCCAGCCTTAATGATTGCTTCTTTAATTTCATTTTTTAAATTAGTTTGGATTTGTTCCGATATGTTCATCCGTTTACAACCTCCTTATACTCTAAAACCATTTCATATGTACCGACAATAGACCCTTGCATTTTCAAATCATATTTTAAAATGAACTTACCTGATAATTGGTCGGAATCATTCTTTTTATTCTCTAAACTCTTTGTTTTTGTTGTTAATAATAATGTACCATATTCCCCTTCATAGGAACCGGCCTTTTCGCTCTCTAGATCAAATGCCAAACGCATTTTAATAGAACCACTCCGCAAAATTAATGCTTCTTGTTCTTTTACTTTCACTACCGTTTGAATGGAACCTTCTTGCAAAAGCTCTTCATATTTTAAAAAAACAGCTTGCTCTTTTTGATAATATTCTCCGAATAACGTAAGCTCGTACGATTCAACTTCATCACCATGATCAATGGTTGTCTTTAAGTGAATTTTGACAGGGATGCTCATTCTTGTTTCTACTGTCAAACCATTCACATCCTTTACATTTCATCAGTATAACCTTTTAAGTATAAAAATAATTAGATAGAAAATCAATTTAAAAATTTGATGGACATTCAAAAGAAAAAATATATAAAATGTCCTTCATCTAACGTATGAAGGACAGGTCATGATTAATATACGTGCTTTCTATCCTTCATTACTGAATCGAATTAGAAAATTCACTTCAGCTAAAAAAAAGACACTTATTTTCATAAGTAGTTCGGTTGTGAAGTAGAAAAACTGAATTCACAAGGTCAATATCAAGCTAAATCGCATACTTTTTAGATAATAGAATTACACAGAAAAACGCAAAGGTTTGAGCATCCTCTGCGTTTTTTATAATCAAATGACCAGTTCTTCACCAAACGCAAAAACACATCAATTTTTGCCAAAGAACTTCACTGCAAAAAACAATAAGATGTGATGTCCTTAAACAAGTAACCAGCAAAAGGAAAATAAGCGGAGATTTTTCCGTTAAATGCAGAATAGAGCTCGTTTTTGGGTAAATAAGGGGAGATTTTCCGTTTATTCACAGCAAAATCTCCTAATTTTGCATCTTTCGAGACAATAAGCGGAATCTCTCCCTCTATTTATGCCTTTTTTATTAATAAGTACGAATTAAGCGGAATTTCTCCCTCTATTTATTAGATCGAGTACTTGACCTGTCCCCCAACATAAACTCGATAAGTCTAATAAATGATTACACAATTAACAACGTTTTTGACAATGCTCTTAACACATAACCTGTTAAAACCTGTGCTAAATCTGTTGCTATTTTCAATATTTAAACTTAATAATCCTTGTCATAATAGGAAGCGGATTTATATGCTAATTCGCTTGCTAAAACTCCTTTTCTTTTTATTTTTCTACCTCTGAACCGAACTACTTATTATTTTCATAAGCATCTTTATAAAGTAAGGATTAAAGCGGAAACCGCCGGCGTTAGAATCATAGCTGTTTTTAACACAACCTTTGGAACAAGATTTGTAAATTTCGCTCCGATATATGCTCCTAGCATCGTCCCGATTAAAACCTGTAGTAATAGTATTGGATCTAAATATCCTTCCGTTGTAAAGCCAATTCCACCGCCAATCGCAATTGGGACAATAACAAGCATAGTTGTACCTACTGATTGGCGCAGTGTAAGTCCTAAAAACGTTAGCAATCCTAATTGAATAAATGGTGTTGAGCCAATTCCAAAGGTTCCCGAAAGAACTCCAACGATTATTCCTAATATTGCAGCCTTTAGCACGAACACTACATTTATCCTCATTCTCTCATCTCGTACCGTTTTTTCCTTAAGTAAAAATAATCTTACAACGAGTAACAGCGATGACAGAAACAGCATACCAGCTGTAAAAAAGTGCATGTAATCCGTTGGGATGAGGGCTGCAATTTTGGAGCCTACATAAGAACCTACCGCTCCAAACAATCCCACAATGATACCAACCTTCACCGCCATATTTCCTTCACGATAATGACTAAATGCACCAGATAGACTTGTAAAAGCCATGGCTGATAATGACGTTCCTAACGCAGTATGAATTGGTATTTTAAAAACTAAAGTTAAAATTGCAATTATAAATCCGGATCCACCTGCTCCCACAAAACCTAAAATTGCTCCTAAAACAAGCATAGTTAAAATAATTATCAATGGTGTCACTTCCAAAAATAGTTTTTCATTTTTTTAGTATAAACGAATTTCTGCTCTTTTTGGAGTAATGCATGTTTTAAGTTGTAAAAAAACAAGCCGATAAAAATACCGACTTGTTCATTTAACAGATAAGAATTTTGTCTAGCTACAGGTGAAATTTGCACTTCAATTTCAATAGCGCCTATCGGCTAGCGAATTTCTACGTCTTCTCCCTACGATAAGTCAACATCGACTCGTCCCTCGCCGTGTTTCCTTTATCTCAGTCGAAGACTACGAAATCCGTACGCCGATGAGCAAGGCGCTTCCACTTTTCTTATTTCACCCAGCCAAGAATCATTTCACGAATTAACTTGCTGGCAGTATTTGCTGTTTGTTCAGATGGATCATAGATTGGGGCAACCTCCACAAGGTCACACCCAACAACATTCACATTGGAACGCGCAATCTCATGGATGGATGCAAGTAACTCTTTAGAAGTTATACCACCGCAGTCTACTGTACCTGTTCCAGGGGCATGTGCAGGGTCAAGGACATCAATATCAATCGTGACATATACAGGGCGACCAGCCAGCTTCGGTAAAATTTCTTTCAATGGTTCTAATACTTCAAATTTTGCAATGTACATCCCATTATCCTTCGCCCATTGGAATTCTTCCTTCATTCCAGAACGAATACCAAATGAAAACACATTTTCTCCACCAATTAATTCGGCAGCTTTGCGAATTGGCGTGGAATGAGAAAGTGGCTCTCCTTCATAATCCGTACGCAAATCAGTATGGGCATCCATATGAATAATGGCTAAATCCGGATATTTTTTATACATTGCTTTAATAACCGGCCAAGAGACTAAATGCTCCCCACCCATTCCGATTGGGAACTTATTATCCTTTAAAAGAGAATCAATATAATCCTCAATCATTTCAATACTTCTTTGCGGATTTCCGAATGGTAAAGGAATATCACCTGCATCAAAGTATTTAACTTCTTCTAATTCCCGATCCAAATATGGACTGTACTCTTCTAAACCAATGGACACTTCGCGAATACGGGCAGGACCAAAACGAGAGCCCGGGCGATAGCTTACTGTCCAATCCATTGGCATTCCATAGATTACCGCTTGGCTTTCTTTATAGTTTTGATGGCTGCGTATAAACACATTTCCAGAATAAGCTTCATCAAAGCGCATCCTTACCCCTCCTTAACGAGTTAAATCTTGAACAAACTTCGGTAAAACAAAAGCAGCTTTATGAAGCTCTTTCGTATAGTATTTTGTTTCGATTTCATGGAATCTGTCTTCACTTACTTCTAATGGATCGTATTTTTTGGAACCTAGAGTAAATGTCCACATACCGCTTGGATAAGTTGGTACATTTGCTGTATATAAACGAGTGATTGGGAAGATTTCCTTCACATCTTTTTGAACTTCACGAATTAAATCAGCTTTAAACCATGGATTATCTGTTTGAGCAACAAAGATTCCATCTTCTTTTAATGCCTTTGCAATTCCAGCATAAAACCCTTTCGTAAATAAATTTACAGCTGGACCAACTGGTTCTGTAGAATCTACCATAATAACATCATATTCATTTTCACTTTTAGCAATATGCATAAATCCGTCATCCACGCGAACATCTACACGAGGATTGTCCAATTCACCAGCAATGCTTGGTAAAAACTTTTTAGAGTACTCAATCACTTTTCCGTCAATATCAACTAAGGTTGCTTTTTTCACGCTTGGGTGTTTTAAGATTTCACGGATAACTCCTCCGTCTCCCCCACCAACAACTAGTACTGTCTCAGGATTTGGATGTGTGAATAATGGCACATGTGCAACCATTTCGTGATAAACAAACTCATCTTTTTCGGTTGTCATTACCATGTCATCTAAAAGGAGCATATTTCCCCATTCTGCGGTTTCTACCATATCTAACTTTTGAAATTCCGTTTGTTCCGTATGTAAAGTTTTATTTATTTCCATTGTAATTCCGTAATTTTCTGTTTGCTTCTCTGTAAACCAAAGTCCAGCCATTATATTCTTCCTTTCTGTATTTGGATTCTCTTTAGTACAAGACGCTTCCATTTTTCTTATACTATTCCCTTAAACAATATAAATACAAACATGAGAAAAAGTATAGAGAATTCTTCTAAAAATGCAAGAAAAATTTTATCCTATTTTTCATGTTTAAAACATGTTTCGTTACTTCATACTGATTAATAGATTTTTTGAAGGACAAATGTGCAAGCGCCTTGCTCATCGGCGTACGGATTTCGTAGTCTTCGACTGAGATAAAGGAAACACAGTGAGGTACGAACTATTGAAAATTGAACTACCATTTTCACCTGATGTTGACTTATCGTAGGGAGGAGACGGAGAAATCCGCTAGCCGATAGGCGCTATTGAAATTGTAGTGCAAATTTCACCTGGAGCTAGACGTAAACCATTTTTAAACTTATCAACAGGATTTAATTTTCATAATACCCCAAAGGTCATGTGAGGTGATGGTCATGGAAACAATTACAAACCCTAGAATGCAAAAAAGCAAGAAATATTTTCGCTTTCTACTTTTTGCCCTACTGATTATTGCCGTCGGTTTGTCCATATTTATATTGGCGGTCTATTTGTATGCCAAAATTCTCGGACCTCCACCATTAGCTGTACCACAATCAACCCTTTACTATTCGAGTGATGGGTCCATAATCGGGGAAAGCAATAGTGGACAGAAACGTTATTGGGTACCTTTGAGTGATGTTTCTCCAGATGTTGTAGATGCGACCATTTCCATTGAAGACAAGAATTTTTACCATCACCATGGCTTTGATTTAAAGCGCATTGGTAGTGCGGTCTTGGCGGACACAATCGCCATGCATAAAGTCCAAGGC
Organism: Heyndrickxia sp. FW510-T9; assembly: GCF_058781025.1. NCBI lineage: Bacteria > Bacillati > Bacillota > Bacilli > Caryophanales > Bacillaceae > Heyndrickxia > Heyndrickxia sp. FW510-T9. Next base: position 58,681 of record NZ_JBYSWK010000016.1, read on the forward strand.
GCCAGTACTATTACACAACAGTATGCAAAAAATTTGTTTCTCACAATGGATAAAACATGGACTAGGAAAATTTCAGAGGCCTTTTATACCATTCGTTTAGAGATGAACTATACAAAGAAACAGATATTAGAAGGATATATAAATACGATAAATTATGGGCATGGTGCATATGGAATTCAAGCAGCAAGCCAATTTTACTTCGGGAAAGATGCGAATCAATTAAGTCTGGGCGAGGCGGCTATGCTCGTCGGTATTCCTAAAGGCCCAAGCATCTATTCACCTGTTATTTCTTATGATAAAGCGAAAAATAGACAGCTTCTTGTATTAAAATCGATGGAGGAAAATGGGTATATTACGGACCAGGAAGCAAAATCAGCTGCACAAGAAAATTTCACAATCGTTGGCAAGCATGCTTATCATCGTTCCGATTTAGCTCCTTATTTTCAAGACATCGTTAAGCATCAACTCAAATCAACGTTAGGCTTAAGTGACCGAACCATCAACTTAGGTGGCCTTCGAGTATATACAACGTTGGATACTAAACAACAACAAATTGCCGATGAGGTCATTAAGGAAAGCATTTCGGAGAATTCAGATATACAAGTAGGCTTCACAGCAATGAATCCAAATACGGGATTTGTAACTGCACTAGTTGGTGGAAGAAACTATAATGAGAGTCTGTATAACCGAGCCGTGCAAGCTAGTCGGCAACCCGGGTCCACTATCAAACCGCTCCTATACTATGCTGCATTGGAAAAAGGCTTTACTCCAACAACAATGATGCGTAGTGAACCAACAACCTTTAAGTTTGATAACGGAAGAGCAGAATATACTCCTCACAATTTTAATGACCAATATGCAGATGGAGAAATAACAATGGCTCAGGCGTTAGCTCTATCTGATAACATTTATGCAGTAAAAACACATTTATTTTTAGGGGAAAATACATTGGTCAATACTGCGAAGGAATTTGGCATCACAACCAAGATGGCGAAGGTTCCTTCCCTCGCTCTTGGGACCTCCGGTGTTCGTGTGATTGATATTACCCGTGCCTTCAGTATGCTTGCTAACGGAGGAAAAAAGGTGGAGCCCGTTTTTATAACAAGGGTGGAAGACTATCAGGGAAAAATATTATACGAATATAAGCCTCATAATTCTCAAGTCTTACGACCGGATCTTGCATATGTCATGACACAAATGATGACGGGGATGTTTGATAAAAAATTAAACGGTTATGCCTCCGTTACTGGGTCTACCATTATTAATCAATTAACTCGCCAATATGCAGGAAAATCAGGGTCAACGAATACAGATAGCTGGATGATTGGATATTCTCCACAACTCACAGCTGGAGTTTGGACTGGATATGACAAAGGAAATGAAATAACATTAGCGGCAGATAAACAATACGCCAAAACAATTTGGGCCCGTTTTATGGAAAGATCGCTTAAAGACGAACCTATCAAAACCTTCAAAGCACCAAAAGGCGTTGTGTCTGTACCGATTGATCCCGGGAGTGGGAAAATCGCAACAAAGGATTGTCCTGTCTCACGAGATATGTATTTTGTTAAGGGTACAGAACCGACAGATTACTGTGATATACATGGCAAAGGAGAAAAACCACTTCAAAAGCATAAAGATAAACAGAAAAAGGATGGATGGTTGCATAAGCTATTTAAATGGTTATAAGAAAAGCGGAGGCGCCTTGATCATCGGCGTACGGATGAGTGAAATTTGAAGTGTAATTTCACCTTCGTAGTCTTCGACTGAGATAAAGGAAACCGTGCTGAGGTAGTTCACGAGCTATTGAAAATTGAACTACCATTTTCACCGAGTGAAATTAGCATTTCCAATTTCACCTGATGCCCGCTTATCGTAGGGAGGAGACGGAGAAATCCGCTAGCCGATAGGCGCCGGAGCTAGACAGAGTCACTACTTACACCAAAAATAAAAAAAACTCGGGTGTGCGGCCCGAGTTTTTTTATGTCCTAGATTTGTATGTGCAAACCATAGTTTTTAGTTTACTGGTATTTTTTGAAATCAGCAAGTCGACTTATTTAGGTTTATCCAACTGTCAAACTTTGTTCACATTTTCGTTAATTATTGTAAGCAATTTTTATTAATTGTTGCATTTCGTCTTTTGTTAATAAATTTTATACATAGTTTAGCTTCGAGGTATCTTTTCTTAAAATAATTCCATTTTATTGCCAATGAAAAGTTTACCGCGGATTTTACTTTAAAATGAACAAGGTTTAGAAAAGAACCTTTATTTTAAAATAATTTTACTCAGTCTCTAATTCCTTTTTCAGATTTTCGCTTGATCGATTCCACATGTTCTCATCATGATTTTTGAGGAAATCGGCCAACACCATTTTGGATTTGGCATCCATATGATCCACGATAATTTGCCGTTTCAATGATTTATCTAAGCGATTCACATGTTCAGGCAATGATTTATATCCGCGTCTCGCTTCCTTATTAACCGTCATTTCACATGCTGTTACCCCTGCATAATATAGGCCATCGTCTTTACGTTCCATAGTTACCCAAACTAACCAATACGATTTTGCTCCTGGCGGGACTTCCTCTCGGTTTGGTAAGAACTTGACTCGCTTCTCTACTGCACTTTTTCCATGCATCGCTCCAATATCAACAACGGCATCGCCTTCTTCAATATCAATAATAACGGGAGAAACGTTATCTAAGCTGAGAGCGCCCATCCCAAAACCTTTATGGTCATCTCTTGGATCTTTTTTTACGATGTTAAATTCAAGTTTCTTTTTTCCCGGTTCCATTGTAAAAGCCTCCTTCTATGTATAAAGCTGTATTGAATCATGCTTTGTGTAAAGTCTTTGTACGTTTACGGACACTGGTTCCGTTATTTGTGAAAATACGGGCTAATTTCTTATGTTTCCGGACAGAGGTTCCGCTATTTCATAAAAATCATGGAAAAATAGGTGTCATTTGGCCTAATAACGGAACATGTGTCCACTTAACCCTTGAAAATACCCTTTTTGTCACAGATAACGGACTCTGTGTCCGCTTTTGATTTAATACACTATAAAAACATTGAAAAAATCGCATTAAACTGTACAATGAAAAAATGCGAAACATTGGTTATTAATGGTGTAATAGTATACCTATCTAGCGGCGTTACTAAGATGATAAGAAAAAGAATAATACTATATTGTTCATACTGCGTTAGTTTTGCTCTTATGGATGGACTGACAAGGTCTTCAATAATGCGGTATCCATCCAATGGCGGCAAGGGAATTAAATTAAATACCATTAGCATTAAATTTATTCTAATAAAGTAACTTAAAAAATCCATGACAAAAGCAGGACCGCCTAGTCCAGCATTTCTTGTTGCGAAAAAATACCATAATCCGTACCCAATAAATGCCATCACCAAATTGCTTAATGGCCCCATAATGGACACTAATACACCAGCAGCCCTCGGGTTCTTAAAATAATTCCGATTCACAGGTACAGGACGTGCCCAACCGAATCCTGCGATAAGGATAAGGATGGTCCCAAACGGATCAAGATGATGAATCGGGTTTAATGATAATCGACCTTGCTTCTGCGCTGTCGGATCACCAAATTTATATGCTGTAAAGGCATGAGCAAATTCATGCACGGTAAATGCAATAAGTAGTGTAATAACAACAAACGGAATCTCTTGAATGGAATACGCAAAGATATTATTTAGAAAGTTCACACTCGGGTCCCCTTTAGTTTTTAATCAGTCTATTCCCTCTTATTCTTTAGTATTCAATACTTTAAACTGAAATACCTTTATCTTACTATAATCTGCTTGCTTTCGTTTTGCAAAAAACATACACTTTTCTTATATAAGAAAGGAGCTATTCATTATGCCATATATAACCGTAAAGATGTTAGAAGGACGCACAGAAGAACAAAAAAAGGCATTAGTTGAAAAGGTAACGCAAGCTGTTAGTGAAACAGTAAATGCCCCTAAAGAAAATATCGTTGTTTTTATTGAAGAAATGTCCAAGAACCATTATGCCGTTGGCGGAAAACGCTATAGCGACCAATAATTACTACATATTCACAGCAACAGATTTTTAGTAAAGCTGTTTTCGTATTGATAACTGCGTTTCATAAATGGCTAAAAAACATACAGTTGGCTTTACTCCAGGGCATCTTTTCTTAATAAGTTTTTTTGTTAACCCAATCGGAATATTTATAAGATTTTTGTCTTACAAAAGAAAAAAAGTTTATGAAAAGTGCCTTTATTAGCAAATATTCACAAAACTCACTTTCTATAAAAATAGCCAAGTCCCCCTTAATTAGGCTTGGCTGTTTTTTTAAGCTCTTCGATATATTCATATGCTTGGTCTATTTCTTCTTCCGTATAACGCTGCTTTGCTTTTACTTTATTAATCTTTTCGATTACCTCTTCTTTTGGTAAATTATCAAAGTATAAAACAGTAGAAACAAGCTCCAGATAGCGAGAATTTTGTTCGTTCATGTTCGTTAAACATTCTTTTAAGTAAGGCATTTCGGTTTCATATAAATGAAGAAATTCCTGCCCATTTTCTGTAATCGTATACCTGTACTGATAATATCCGCCCTTTTTTTCTTTTACCTCGCCAATAAAACCTAAGTTATATAGTTCTTCTATTCTTAATGTTAATTCTTCCGAATAAGGGCCATAGAAATGAAACTGGAACTTTTCCTGGAAGGGAAATAACAACTTTTTGGCTATGTAAATCATTTTTTGCAGTTTTTTACGGCCAACAATCTCACCTGAAGCTGAAAGTGCACTCATTATTCTTACATGATCCTTTAACAAAGTACTTCATCTCCTGCATCAAATACTATTTCAATCCCTCTAAAATAGAACGAATTTCTTGCTTTACTTCAATATGATTCGTATCATCGTAAATAAAATCTTTTGGATAGTATAATTTATGGTCGGTACGACGCTTACCAGAAATTGCATCGACAATATCGGATTCCCTGGACAATTCACGAAGCTCACCATTCGGCATCAATAAATGAATTGGTAGGCGCTCCTCTTCCTCGCCAGGACGATAAAAATCATAAGGTAGATCGGATGATGAATCCACCACTAAATAATAATTAGGGTCGATACCGGCACTTGCGAATAATTTCTCTAACTTACTATGTACTTTGAACTGTTTCGCCGGGTCGAACTCGACATATTTAAATAGATTCCGGTTCATAAACCTTTTACACAAATCTTTTAATATCGGATCGTCTTCCTCTTGCCACATCTGAAAATAATATAATATGACAGATTCATCTAATTTTAAATAGTCTTCTAATGTCATTTCATCCTCAAAAAGGGAATAAAAATGAATGGGATGATGTTTAAATGAGTAAAAATCTTCATGTAGTGATTTTGCACGATGTAAAATTTTCGTAAGGATAACCTCTGAGCTTCTCGTTACAGGATGGAAATATATTTGCCAATACATTTGGTAGCGGCTCATGATGTAGTCCTCGACCGCATGCATCCCGCTGTATTTAAATACCACTTGATCTTCACGTGGTCTCATTACGCGCAGAAGCCTTTCCATATCGAAATTACCATAGCTTACACCAGTAAAATAGGCATCACGGAGTAAATAATCCATTCGGTCTGCATCTAATTGGCTTGAGATCAAACTTACAACTAGCTTATTTTCGTATGTTTTTGCAATGACCTCAGCAACTTTTTTTGGAAAATCGGGACATACTTTTCGTAAAACAGCGTTGACCTCGGTATTTCCAACAATAATTTGTTGTGTAAACTCCTCATGGTCTAGTGTAAATACCTTTTCAAATGAGTGAGAAAACGGTCCATGCCCTAGGTCATGTAACAATGCAGCACATAATGAAAGCAATCGTTCCTCACCATTCCACTCAGGGCGGCCATCAAATACATCATCGATGATTCTTCGGACAATTTCATAAACACCCAAGGAGTGATTAAAACGGCTATGTTCTGCACCGTGAAAAGTAAAGTAAGTTGTTCCTAATTGGCGAATTCTCCGTAATCGCTGGAATTCCTTCGTTCCAATTAAATCCCAAATAACTTGATCACTGACATGAACATATCGATGAACAGGGTCTTTAAATACTTTTTCCTCGTTTAGTTTTCGTTTGGAATATTCCACTTAATAACCCTCCATGTCTATCATGGTTATATTATAGCGAGTTTCTTTTCATAATGAAAGATTTGGATTTATGCTTTGAAAAGTTGCGAAACTATCATCTTTTTTACAATATTGGTATAAAACTAATTGAATTTGTCCATGCTTTGATTAACAAGGAAAGTTAAATTTTTCAATGGGAGTTGAGAATAATGAAATCTCGCCAAGATGCTTGGACAGATGAAAATGATTTAGTTTTAGCAGAAACCGTTTTGCGCCACGTTCGGGAAGGCAGCACTCAATTAAATGCTTTTGAAGAGGTTGGAGATAGCTTAAATAGAACATCCGCCGCTTGCGGTTTTCGTTGGAATGCGGTTGTTCGGCATAATTATGAACAAGCTCTTCAACTAGCAAAAAAACAAAGAAAACAAAGACAGCGACTATTAGGTAAAGACCAAGGCGGCAAGAAAAAACTACTCTATCAACCGCCTACTCCTACACTTGAAGATGTAGAGGAAATAGAAATGCCATTACAAACAATTGTATTGGAGCAGGAGGAACTTGCAGAAGAGTTAACACCAGTTGTAACAACTAATATGCCTTCTTTACCTGTGCCTGTCATCAATAAAAGCAATGAAGAAATGAGTTTATCAAAAGTAATTGGATATTTACAATACTTAAATAATACGCAATTTCAATCAACTATGTTAAAAAGTGAGAATGCAAGATTAAAGCATGAGCTTTCTGATGTTAGACGCAAAAATGAAGAGCTGCAAAAACGAATTAATGGGCTTGAGCAAAATTCTGTTACCATGCAGGAAGATTACGAAACATTGATGAAAATTATGAATCGTGCCAGAAAACTTGTGTTATTTGATGAAGATGAGCCAGCTACTTCTACTTTTAAAATGGACCGAAACGGTAATTTGGAGAAGTTGGCTGAATAGGAAGAACCCTGTTCCATCATCGGAACAGGGTTCTTTTGAATTTGGTAGGTCTATAGTCCTAAATCAGGCTATTTGTGGTCCATTTCGGGCCGTTTTTCTTTATTTTCGGTCCGTTCATCCCCAACTTCGGGCGGTTTAACTAAATTTTCGGGCTGTTCGTAACTTCGAGAGCTTTCTATCCGTCCACTTACCCCGCACTCTTAATCTGCTGCAGTTGATACATCTGATAATACTTGCCCCCAAGAGCCAGCAATTCATCATGATTTCCTTTTTCAACGATTCTACCTTTATCTAAAACCAAAATTTGATCAGCATTGCGGATAGTTGATAGTCGATGTGCAATAATAAAGGTCGTTCTTCCTTTTTTCAGCACTTCCATCGCATCTTGAATAATAGATTCAGTCTCCGTATCTATATTGGACGTAGCTTCATCTAAAATTAAGATAGCTGGATTGAAAGCTAGTGCTCTAGCGAAAGAGATTAATTGCCGTTGACCAGATGAAAGGGTGCTTCCCTTTTCAACCACCGGTTCATCAATACCTTTTTCTAAGTTTTTCAGTACCTTATCTGCCCCAACATCCTTTAATGCCTTTTCTACCATTTCTCGAGTAATCCTGGGGTCATTTAAACTAACATTCGAAGCGATGGTTCCCGTAAATAGATAAGGATCCTGAAGCACAATTGCCATATGCTCCCTTACTGCCTGAACGGGAATCTCGTTAATATTTTTCCCATCAATTTTAATGGAACCATTCACACAATCATAGAAACGGAATAAAAGATTCATAATCGAGCTTTTCCCTGAACCAGTATGACCGACCAATGCAATGGTTTCGCCCATTTTGGCATCAAAAGAAATGTCTTTCAACACATCATGATTTTCTTTATATCCAAAGGTAACTTTATCAAAGGTAACATTTCCTTGATAACGATCCATCTTGGTATCATTAACCGGAGTTCCTGTTTCCGCTAATAATTCAAACACTCTTTCCCCTGCTACACGTGCTTGTTCTAAGTTAGCGAACTGATTTACGATCCCCGTAACAGGCTGGAAAAGTCGGTTGATATAATCAACACAGGCATACAATACACCTAAAGAAACGAATGAACCTACACCGACGGAACCTCCACCGAAATACCAAATAAACGCTACAAATGTGATTGTTCTTAAAATCCCTACTAAATTATGAGAAGTTAATGCATTTAAATTAAGCTGCTTATTTTGATATTTAAAATGGGTATTATTCAGTTGTTCAAACTCTTCCTTCATTTGGTCCTCACGTCTGAATGCTTGAATAATATTCATCCCTTGTATCGATTCATTTATAGAAGCGTTAATTTCACTAATTTTTGTCCGAATCACTTGGTTATATTTCGAAGCGTATTTTCGATAAACGATCATCCATACATATAAAATTGGGATTAGAAGTAAACATATAGCTGCAAGTTTTGCATTTAATATAAACAAGGAAATAAAAATCCCTGTGATATAAATCGTACTTGTAAAAAAGTTTGCTAATACAGCGACATAAAGGTCACGAATCGCCTCGGTATCATTCGTAATTCTGGAGACAACTTTACCAGCAGGCAAATTATCAAAATAACGAATCGGCAATCTTTGAATATGTTGAAAAATATCATTGCGCATTTTTTGAATAATCCGGTTTGATGCCTTTTGCAAGTAAAAATGCTGGCCATATTGAAATACAGAAGCTCCTAGCAATAAACTAAAATAAAAGAGTACGAGTTTCATCATTCTCGGAATTTCCGGCTGATAAAATTGGAGCAGCTGATTCGCCTTTATTTTCTCAGCTTGAAAGGTTTTGGATTGATCTCCTTTTTTAATCGTCACCATTCCATTATGATACGTTCTTTTTCCATCGAATGGGATCGATTCATGAATAAAGTAAAAATCCTTACCTATTTGAATAATCCTGACTTCCTTCCCTTTTGCTTCATTCTTTGCAAAATAGGCACTGCGCTTATAGTAATGGCCTTCAAATGGAACAGCATCCTTACCTTTTTTAGCCTCAAACCATGACGATTCGATCCCTAAAATATGGGAGTCGATCATTTTTTTTGCGATAAAAGGTCCTGTTAATTCTGCACCGACTGATAAACCGAGCATAATTAATGCGACTATAATAATCTTTTTAAACGCTAGTGCGTATTGAAATAGTTGCTTTCCCGCTTTCATGATACCACCTCCTCTTCCTTCGATTCTTCCATTTGCTGTCTTAAAAATTGTTCACGATACCAGCCTTCCTGCCCGATTAATTGCTCGTGGGTCCCTTCTTCTGTAATGGCACCATCATCGAGAACAATTATCCAATCAGCATGCTCAACGGCTGATAATCGATGCGTCGTAATAATTGTTGTTTTTCCGCTTCGTTCACCCTGGATATTTTCAATAATTCTTGTTTCTGTTTTTGCATCAACAGCTGATAAGGAATCATCCAAGATAAGAATCTCCGGGTTTTTGATTAAGGCACGGGCAATAGATATCCGCTGCTTTTGGCCACCTGATAATGACACGCCTTTTTCCCCTACAAGTGTTTGCAATCCTTCCGGCAACAGTTCTAAATCTTTACGGAAGGAAGCAAGATCAATCGCTTTCTCAATATCCTCATCATTTCCGTCCGGATGTCCAAACAAAATATTTTCTTTTATCGATCTGGAGAATAGAACATGATCTTGCGGCACATAACCAATCCAATTACGAACCTGTTCTTTCGTTTGCTTCGCAATATCAACATTAGAAATCGAAAAGTCACCAGTACCTTCTTTATACTCACGTAAAAGCTGCTTCACAAACGTCGTTTTTCCACTGCCTGTTTTTCCAACAATCCCTAATGTCTGACCTCTTGCAAATGACAATTGCAAATTGGTTAGGTTTGGAGTACTAGACGATGGATATTGAAATGTATATTGCTTGAACTGGATGTTTTCCGGTGTATCTATTAAAGAAGGCACCTCCGGATTTAAGACATCCTCCTTCTGATTTAATGTTTCCTCTACCCGATCAAGGGAAGCACTTCCGCGTTTCATTAAGTTCATTAATTCCCCAATGGCAAACATTGGCCAAATCATCATACCTAAGTACACATTAAAGGAAACTAAATCTCCCAACGTGATTTGTTGGTGAAAAACAAGGTAAGCACCGTAACCTAATCCAATCAGGTAACTAATCCCTGTTAATATTTTGATGGTCGGATCAAATATAGAATCAATCTTCACTACTTCCATATTCTTTTTATATACGTCTTCCGTCATGTCGCTGAAGAGCTTTTCATCTGCTCTTTCCTGTACATAAGCACGTATAACACGCACACCTGATACAGATTCCAGCACACGATCATTTAAATCTCCGAAGGAATCCTGGGCCTTAATAAAACGCTCATGGATTTTCTTTCCGTAGATCGTGATTAAAACTGCCATAATCGGAAATGGCAAAATAGCTGCGATGGTTAATTTCCAACTCACAAAAATACCCATTGTTAGCAAGATAGTAGCCATAAATATAGTTGAATCTGTAAGAGTTAAAATACCAAATCCCGCTGTTACGGAAATCGCTTTAAGATCATTTGTTGCCCTCGCCATAAGGTCACCAGTACGATTTCGTTCATAAAAAGCCGGTGTCATCTTAAAGAAATGCCCCATAAGACGGGAACGAAGCTTTCGTTCAAGGACAAAGGCACCGCCAAATAATTGATACATCCATACATACGTAATACCGTAAGAGATTACCCCAATTACAATTAAATATAATAAATATCGATAAACACCAGACCATGTTAAACTGCCAATCTGAATATCATCAATTGCCAACCCAACTAATCTAGGCGGTATTACATCCAAAACCCCAACAATAATTAAAAATAGAACTGCTACTAAATAACGTTTCCAATTTTCCTTAAAAAACCACCTTAATTTCCAAATCATAGGTGATCCCCCCTTTCATTTTGTCGAAACATAGATAGAAAGAATAATTGCAAATTGTCCTAATTTCCGGACAAATAAAAAAGGACAGACTGCGCTAGTGGCAGCTGCCCACAAAAAAAGCACAGGAAACGAGACGTATCCTGTTCTTGATTCATAAATGGATATTAATTAAGCAAGCGAAATCGCAAAAGGACAGGTTACGTGAACTATGAAGTTGTTCTTGCTTATATCTTTGTTTAAAAACACATTTACTTTCATCGTAGGTAACCTCCTTTGCTTTTTTTGGTAAATTTAAATTCTTAGTTAGAATATCATCCTCAAAATTATATGTCAATTCCTAATTGAATAAATTTATCAAAAAGTACAAAAGAAAAAATCAAGGCAAACTGCCTTGATTTACAAGCTCATCACTATTTTTTCATTTCTTTCTAAAATACGCTGATTATTTATTTCATACCAATCTAATTCTTGACCAGATAACTCCTCAACATAAATGCTTTTACTCATCTGCTTTAATACATTTAAAAATCGAAGCATGACATCTTGTATAGATAACTCCCTATGAAGCAATTCTGATAGGGATGCCATTACTTCTGGATGAATTGTTGGATAAGTGAATTTAGTTTCTTGATCCTTTTTAGCCAAGTTATAAAATTGCTGAATAAGCTTCGCTCGATCCTGCCCGCTGCCGGACACACATAAATAAATTTGGACCGCTACACCTTTTCGGATTCTTCGTTGCGAAATCCCTGCAAACTTTTTCCCGTTTATACTTAAATCATAGCTACCAGGGCAATAAGACCCTTCAATCTCTCTTGCTTCTATTACTGCATCAAAATCTGAGAACATCTGATTAATCAATCCCCACATTGCATCATAACCGCGATTTATATCAATTCCTTTTTCCGTATCAGGGAATATGAGTGATAGATTTAACACTCCACTATCTAGAACAACTGCTAATCCCCCTGAATTTCGGACAATAAACCGGAACCCTTGTTCTTTTAAATAGGACAAACCGTCTTCTAAAAAAGGAAGCTTCGAATCTTGTATTCCTAACACAACGGTTTGATGATGAACCCAGGACCTTGCAACAGCAGGAGATACACCTGCCCCAACAGAAGTACATAAGGTATCATCCATAGCGAAGGACTGCAAGGCATCGAACATTGGGCCTAAGCTTGATTGATCAATAATTCTCCATTTATCTTGCTTTAATAATGATAGATTTGTTTCCAGCTTTCCTCATCTCTCTTTTCTAATGGCTCTTTTCTTAAACTTTGTTGCTTTTGTAAAAGAAAATCTTATAAACTTCTTCATTCGTCATAAGAATAGGTATCCTTTTTAAGAAAAGATGCCCCGAAGCTAAGTCTAAGTTAGGATTTAAAACAAATTACGAAAAGCAATAATTTATACGAAAACAACCTCTCTAATTAACTATAACCTATATTACAACGCCTGCGCGGCTGTGATAAGAGCTAATTTATACACATCTTCATCATTACACCCACGAGACAGGTCATTTACCGGTGCATTTAATCCTTGTAAAATAGGGCCAACTGCTTCAAAATTGCCTAGTCTTTGTGCAATTTTATACCCAATATTTCCTGCTTCAAGACTCGGAAATATAAATACATTTGCATCCCCATTTAATTCAGAATCCGGTGCTTTTTTCTTCGCAACGGAAGGAACAAAGGCTGCATCAAATTGAAATTCTCCGTCCAATACAAGCTCTGGTGCACGTTCCTTCGCAATCTGAACTGCTTCTGTTACCTTTTCTGTTTCCGGTGACACCGCAGAGCCCTTTGTCGAAAAGCTTAACATTGCTACTCGTGGCACAAGTTCAAACTTCTCTGCTGTTTTCGCACTTTCGATAGCGATTTCTGCTAGATCTTGACTATCTGGTGCAATATTAATGGCACAATCGGCAAACACGTATTTTTCTTCTTCCCGTACCATAATAAAAACTCCGGATGTTTTTTTAACACCTTGCTTTGTTTTAATAATTTGCAAGGCAGGTCGAACAGTATCCGCCGTTGAATGTGCCGCACCGCTCACTAACCCATCCGCATGATTCATGTAAACAAGCATTGTTCCAAAGTAGTTTTCGTCTAAGAGAACTTTTTGCGCTTCTTCTTTTGTTGTTTTACCATTTCTTCTCTCCACAAAGGAAGCTACCATTGCAGAAAATCCTTCATATTGGGAGGGTTCATAAATGACCGCCCCATCTATTTCTAATTGAAGCTCTTTTGCTTTTGCTTCAATTTCACTTTTATTCCCTATTAAGATTGGTGTTAAGATTTTTTCTGAGGAAAGACGACTTACGGCAGATAGTATCCGATCATCCAACCCCTCCGGAAAAACAATTTTCAAATCTCTATTGGAAACTTTATCTTTAAGTGCTGAGAATAAATCAGTCATGTTGATTCCTCCTTTACATCTTATCCTACCCAAACTATAACAAACTTTTTTAAGAAGAATGAATGGTTTTACTTTTAAGTGCAAATGTTTATATTTTGTGAATATAGTGTTTCCTTTTATTGACCGATTTTTAACATTTACGTGTTGGATTTTTTATGAATGGAAAAACTATGCTATAGTTAATTTAGATTAAAAAATTAGAGGTGATTTAAATGAGTGAAGCAGCTCAAACATTAGATGGCTGGTATTCCCTACACGATTTAAGAGCAATGAATTGGCCGGCTTGGAAGGCACTTTCAAGTGATCAACGCCAAACGGCTATTTATGAATTCCAACAATTTTTAAATAAATTAAACCAAACGCAAAGTGATAAGCAAGGAAGTCACGCTTTATATACGATTGTTGGTCAAAAAGCTGATTTTATTCTTTGGATGCTTCGTCCAACAATGGAAGAATTAAATGAACTGGAAAATGAGTTTAATAAGCTTACTATAGCGGAATATACCATTCCGACATATTCCTATGTGTCTGTTGTTGAATTAAGCAATTATGTCGGTGGTGGAAACCCTGATGAGGATCCATATGAAAATCCTTATGTGAAATCAAGATTATATCCTGAGCTTCCAAAATCGAAGTATATTTGCTTCTATCCAATGGACAAGCGTCGTGATGGAAATGATAACTGGTATATGCTTTCCATGGATGAACGTCGTGAAATGATGCGCAGTCACGGAATGATTGGTCGTAAATATGCTGGAAAAGTGAAGCAAATTATAACTGGTTCTGTCGGTTTTGATGATTATGAATGGGGTGTAACCTTATTTTCCGATGATGTTCTTCAATTCAAAAAGCTTGTCTATGAAATGCGCTTTGATGAAGTAAGTGCACGGTACGGAGAATTCGGTTCCTTCTTTGTTGGAAATCTGTTAGAAGAAGATAAAATTGCGAAGTTTTTGCATGTGAATTAATTAATATCCCCCTAAAATAACATTTTAGGGGGATATTTTTTTGAAGAGTAAATAATCCTCTCAAAATTTCTTTGCATATCCTCATATTGACTCACATAAATATGAAATAGTGAAAATATCAAATATAACCTTTCACCATTCATTCCAGTATTGCCCCTTTAAAAAGAAGTGTTCTAACTGACAGAGAACCGCTGGAAAGGTGTTTCTTGTAAAGAGTACTTGCTTCAAATAATTTTTATCCTGTACATTTATTTTCCACTCGCTGCTAAAAAGATTGTTACTTATGCTTAAAAGAAATTTTCAGGAAGTATCAAGGAGGGAGAACTTTGTCAAATTCCTATGTCAATCCAAATGCATATGGTTATCCTTATCGGCAAACATCACAACCACCCTATTATGGAGGAAACATGCCACAATATGGGACGCCGCCTTTGACTGCCAGCAGCCCCACAGCGCAAGGACCTAATGTGCCGGGAATGTTGCCTTCAGAACAATCCTACATCGAAAATATTTTACGTTTGAACAAAGGAAAATTAATTCATCTTTATGCCACATTCGAGAATAAAAGAGAAAAGCAATTTACGGGAATTATCGAAGCTGCCGGCCGAGATCATGTAATTATCAGTGATCCGCAAACAGGTGAACGTAACCTTATTCCAATGGTGTATGTAGATTATATAACGTTCACAGAAGAAGTTGAGTATGAGTATCCTTTCGGCGCTTCTCCACAAATGGCAACATATCCATCGAGATAGCTATTAAAAGAAACAACCCTTTCAAGTGAATGGGTTGTTTCTTTCTTACAAATATTTTGCTGCTGCGATGGTTAACAATACCCATGAGACGAGAAATGCTACACCACCAAAAGGTGTAATGGCTCCTATTATGCTTATTCTTGTAACACTTAATATGTATAAACTTCCGGAAAATAATATAATTCCAATAAACATCAGCCAGCCTGACCAAGACATAAGAGAGGAAGAGTGGATATAGCGTGATATGATTCCAACTGCAATTAATCCAAGTGCATGAAACATTTGATACGTTACACCTGTTTTCCAAACCTCTAAATATTTCTCCGGAATTTTCCCTTCCAATCCGTGTGCTCCGAACGCACCTAATGCAACCGCTAAAAAGGCATTAATAGCTCCAATTATTACAAAGACTTTCATAAAAACACTCCTTTATTTTGTCTAGCTCACAGCCTATCGACTAGCAAACTTCCTGTCTCCTCCCTGCGATAAGCGGGCATCGACTCGTTCCTCGGAGTGAAATTTGCACTTCAATTTCAACAGTTTGTACGTCGATGAACAGGCGTTTTCGCTTTTCTACTTATCGATTCACTCTCCATCATTTTAAGAAAAACTTACTTAAAAATCAAAAATAGAATCTCCATTTGACCCATCTTCTGTTTTTAATGGCTGTGATTTTTCATATGTTAAGGATGTACTGGAAGGTTGACTTATAGTCTGAGTTTGTACTATTGTACTTGTCGATTCCTGCTCTAAAATTAGCTCGCATAATGTCTTAATCGTATACACATACTGCTTTTGCATATTCGTATCATTAATTTGTTTTGCTTTCATAACTTCATCTTCTATTTTTTTTAGAAGAGATTGATTTGTGATTGTCACCTTTATTAGCTCCTTACCTTTATATTATTTTCATATTAACACAATCCGTATTCACTCACTAAATTCGACATGTTTCACGTGAAACTTGTCGAATTATCTAAACCATTCCAAAACTTATATGTTTATCAATGATGGAAAACGGTTATATACATAATAATTCGAGGTGACAAGCACCTCACCAAGGAGGAGATTTTATGTATACTGTAAAAGTTGCTGAAAACGGACTTTCCGCATCCAATCTAGTGAGTGAATTGCAAAACCAAGGATTCCTAAGGGAAGATGTATATATTTTCACACATGAGAAAGGCCGTTCAAAGGATTTAACAGATGCTACTGAAACAGGAAGCATAGGAATAGAGGAACAAGGAATCTTAGATTCTATTGGAAATGTGTTCAAAAAACGTGGAGACGAACTTCGTTCCAAAATGCAGTCCCTTGGTCTTAGTAAGATGGAGGCGGAAAAGTATGAGGAAGTTCTAGATGAAGGAAAACTGGTTGTCATTGCTTCACAATATCACCTAGATGAACCTCCCTATACAATTCTTTAAACAAAGAGGTCCTTTTAAAGGACCTCTTTCTATTATCCTATTAAAGAGTGATAAATCTTCCTTGCTATCGCCACATCGCTTGTACCGTGAATTAATGCTCTCCCATCTTTAAACAGAACCATACGATGGTTATCTTTATTTACTGACACGAGATAAGGATTCCAGCTAACTTCATACCCAGCCTTTTTCCATTGTGCTGCTAGTACTTCTACCGAAATATCTGTAGATCGTGCTGGCCTAATTTGAACGGTATTTCTTCCACATAATACTGCTGATTTTGTGGTAGTTTCATGATTTAGATATGGAAAGTTTCTGTTGTCTCCACATGTAAAGCAATCGGGATTTTTGGATGCATCTGCTTTAATGGATAGGGTTTGATTATGCCACAAATCGAAGGTTATATAGGTATTACTTAATGCCTCAAATTTTTCAGTCAGGATTTTTAATGCTTCAGCTGTTTGATAAGCCGTAACCATTTGAACCGTCGGGGCAATAATGCCAACCGTGTCGCAAGTTTGCCCTTGCATAGGGAGTTTCCTCAACAAACATTGTAAACACGGAGTCCTTCCAGGAATTATGGTAAAAGTTGATCCAAAGCTACCAACACAAGAACCAAAGATCCAAGGGATATGAAATTTATGAGAGATATCATTTAGGATAAATCGTGTGTCAAAATTGTCGGTTCCATCCATAATGAGGTCAATATCTGAAGTTAAATTTTCTATTAAAGCCACATCTGCTTCTCCTACGATGGAACGTACATCAACATCTCTATTAACCTCTATAAGTCTCCTTTTTGCCGCTTCAGCTTTTGGCATTCGGTCTAACGCATCATTTTCAGTGTATAATAGCTGACGCTGTAAATTACTCTCTTCCACATAATCTCGGTCAATGATAGTTAGTTTTCCAACACCTGCTCTTGCCAATATTTCCGCAATAGTAGATCCTAATGCACCCATCCCAACAATTAAAACATGCTTTCCCCTTATTTTTCTCTGTCCATTCTCTCCGATTGGCGAAAACAATGTTTGCCGTGAATATCTGTCCATTGAAGTTCTTCCCTTCACGATATTTTCAGCCCCCACTAACAGGTGGGATTAATGCGATGACATCCCCGTAACGGATAATTTCTTTGTCGATTACGAATTCTTCATTAATGGCAACCATTACGCTATCTATTTCATCGAAAGAATAGGTTTCCTTTAAAACACTTTTTAATTCATTTACGGATTTACCTTCTATATCAATATGTATTTCTGACTTTCCGGCTTGATCACGTAGCTGTGCAAATAGTAATACTTTAATCATGGAGTTCCTCCTTCCCTGGCTCTCCGTTCGCAAAATTCTTTGTCCCTAATTGGTTACCAACCCACTCTTCCCCATCTTCCCAATGTTCTTTTTTCCAGATAGGGACCATTTCCTTTATTCGTTCAATTGCATATCGATTTGCTTCATAGCTTTCGGCACGATGGGGAGTGGAGACAGCAATTACCACCGCTATGTCCGTAATCTCTAATCTGCCGATACGATGCGTAATCGCAGTCTTCGTACCCGGCCATTTTTCAGTGATTTCATTTCCAATTTGCTCAAGTTTTTTAAGCGCCATCGATTCATATGCTTCATACTCTAGATACAATGTACGCCTACCATATGTAAGCTCACGAACTGTCCCAATAAAAGTAGTGATAGCCCCAGCTTCTCTTTGTACAACCTTTTGTACCACATTTTCTATATTTATAGGAGCCTTTGTAATTTCGTAATTCATCTTGTCACCTCTATGACTTGCTTCGTTTTCTGTATAAAAAATTAATTGTTAGTATAAGCCTTTATGACGTATGGAATAATAGCGCAGAAAAAGTAAATTGGCTAACATTAACATCCTTAGCCAACAAGCAATTGCTTATGAATGTTTTTTATACAGTTCCAATGCTTTCTGATAGTCCTCCATAGTATTCATGTTCCATAAGCAATATTCCCACTCGTACCTTAAATCTTCTGGAATATCGTTTTTTTCTACTATTTTAGCATTCACTTCATTTATAAGATGTGACATTTTTCTCTTTCCCTTTAAGAGATTTTCTTTTATAACCGGTTGAATTCTTTTATGGTAAGCTCCAAATAGAGGATGAACTCTTCCTTCGTGTGAAGGAATAACAGCATCCACCCTGCTATTCTTTAACTCTCCTATTAAAAATTCTCCTATTTTCGGTGAAGCGAAAGGCATGTCACAGGCGATAAATAAACAAAAATCTTCATCAGTTGCATCTATTCCTGTATAAATACCTGCCAAAGGACCATCACCTTTAAATTCCTTCACATCTGAAAAAATAGGAATCTCGAGAAATTGATAAATTTCAGGTTCATTCGAAATGATGAACATCTCTTCTGAAATAGGAGTAAATTTCTCTACAATTCTTTTAATGATGCTTTTCCCACCTAAAGAAAGTAATGCTTTATTCTTTCCCATTCTGCTCGATTTTCCACCAGCCAAAATAACTGTCTTCATATTTATTTTTTCCCTTCCGCCGGAGCAACCAATTCCACCTTAATACGATCCGGATCCTCAAAATACAAGGCATAGTGGGATGGTCCGCCAGCAAATGGGTGCCGATCTGAGTAAAGAATCTGTATTCCCCTCTCTTTAAGCTCCAAAGTGATGTCATCGACCTGTTGTCTTGATTTTGCCCAAAACGCTAAATGATTCAACCCTACTCTACAGCGATGATAAGGGATATCCAAATACTTTTCATCAGCTTGAACAAATACTATATATGTGGATTCATCCTTCCAACTAATCCCCTTGTCCCACTTTTGATAGACCTGGTAATCTAATTTTGTTAAAAACCAATCCCAAAATTTTATTGTTTCATTGAGATCAGATACATATATTTCGATATGATGCAGCATATTTTATTTCTCCTTTTTTAATTAACTATTACTTATTTCTATATTGCGGAGAATAGTCCCTTCCTTTCATTTAACTTTTCCGAGTTTCAAGTTGGTGATTTTGTAGAAATCGACATTTTATTTGTGCTTCAGTCGGTATTGTTACCCTATTTCTACTACATGTATTGTTTTCGGGCACAATACTTTTTCTATTGTTCCTACTTCTCTTTTTCGGTCTTGTTTTCGGGAACAATACTTCTACTATTGTTCCCGCTTCTCCTTCTAGGGCTTGTTTTTGGGAACGATTCCTTTACTATTGTGACCGGGTTACTGATTCCGACCTGATTTTGGGCACAATACTTCTTCTATTGTTCCCACTTTACTGTCATGGGCATTTCTCTGCGTACAATTTCATCCTTCATGATGGGCATTCCGATTTCAACACTAATCTATAACTAAAAATAGCTTAGCACCATACTAAGTAGTTCGGTTGTGAAGTAGAAAAACTGAATTCACAAAGTCAATATCAAGCTAAATCGCATACTTTTTAGATAATTGAATTACACAGAAAAACGCAGAGGTTTTAGCATCCTCTGCGTTTTTTATAATCAAATGACCAGTTGTTCAACTAACGCAAAGACAAATCAATTTTTGCCAAAGAACTTCATTGCTAAAAACTTCACTTATTTTTAAATAAGATATGATGTCCTTAAACAAGTAACCAGCAAAAGGAAAATAAGCGGAGAT
>NZ_JBYSWK010000017.1:0-78484 GCF_058781025.1 Heyndrickxia sp. FW510-T9
AAAGAGCGCGAATCCTATCCATTTCAAAGATTATATACTTATACGAAAGCAACAATCTTTGCGAAAACAGCATATAATTAAAATGATTGAAAACAAAATATTAATGACAAATACTATGCGATTGGAGGCAATTGTATAGTATTTTTTGCATTTTGATGCGCCAAAGTAGTAAAATTTGATAATCAATAGAAAGCTATACATTCATTTTAAGATAAGAATGCCTAGGTGGTGAATGACAATGGGGTAACGGTAAAAGATTTGCTGCAATTGCCATCCTTTAGAGGAGCAGAGGTGTTAACGGGTAAAAATAATCTGGATCGCACCGTATCATCTTTATCTGTGTTAGAAGTATCTAATGCAGAATTTTTCTCAGAGATTATCCAAACCGTTCAAGAGGAATGGTATGCGGAAGAGCTTGTCATTAGCTCTTTTTATTCCGTAAAAGATAGTGTAGAAAAACAATGTGAAGCTATTCAGCACTTACATGATCTAGGAGAGCTAGGTCTGATTTTATATTATGTGGGAATTATCTTGCCAGAGATACCAGAAGAGGTGCTGCAATTAGCAGACTCGCAGGGGTTTATTATCATTTGTATGCCTAAAAACGATTATTCTCTCCGTTATAATGAAGTAATTTACGAAGTTATGGAAGTAATTGTAAGTAACCAGGCGGTTAGTGATCATTTTGTTAAGGATACTTTAGAGAAGGTTTCTTTGTTGCCAGAACATCTGCGAAGTGTGGAAATTACCCTCAAGATGTTATCTGATCGCCTGAAATCTAATATCCTGCTGACAAATACTAATTTTGAAATTGTGAACCAAGTAATGTGGCCGCGAAATTCATCCTTAGATGTTTCGAAAGTTATCCAAGAATTTTCTAAATATAAATTGGATGATAGAAATGGAAAACAACAATTAGAAAGAAGTAATCTAGCTTGTTTTGTTGAATGGAAGAGTATTCACCAAAAAAATGGAGAGATCCTTTATCTGTTTCTAATTAAAGAAAATTCAAAATTGCCGGCTAAGACTATTGAAAAAATTAGTGAAGTGGTACAAGTGGCGATTAATCTTTGGGGAGACAAGCATGATGAAGTAAGTGAATATGCCTTAGTAAAAGCCATAATTAATGATGAGAGCGACAAAATGCGAAGATTAGCTAAGCTGCTTCACATCGATGTGTCTTCTATTCAAATGATGTGGTTAGTATATATTGACGATTTATCTAAAGAAAAGGGTATTAGAGATGAATTGGAAGAACAACTTTCGAAATATTATAAAACAAGAGTGATCCAAACCGTTGATAAGTGTATTATTGTTCTTTTAGGGAATTGCTTATATAAATACCACGAATTTGAGATTGCATCTGAATTTATCGAAACGACGAACTACTTCTCGCATATATCGGAAATTGTTTATTCGCCTAAAATGAGAAACACTCAAGATGTACGTCGCATGTATCAGTTAGTCAATAATGTAGGAAAGAAAGTTCACTTAATCTTTCCAATGCGTAAATTGTATACGGCAGCTGAAGTCAGGTCGATGAAGCGAGCCATAGATATGAGTAAACAAGGAGAGGAAATGATTGAAGAAAGTTTTTCTGTCATTGCTCCTATTTTAAATGATAAAGAATCTTTGATGACACTGATGACCTTTCTTTTGGATGCGAATGGAAATTTTGACCAGTGTGGGAAACTGTTATTTGTTCATAAAAATACCGTAAAGTATCGGATCAAAAAGATTAGTGAACTGATTGGATATGATGTAACCATTTTTTCCGAATTTTACGATGTGTATATAGCCTGTATGATATATCGATTGATTAATAGATAGAAACATCCGTGGTTTTGTCTGAAAGGACAAAATTTCGGATGTTTTTTTTCATTTTTGAAAAAGACTCGGGTATATTCCTTCTTTTATAATTAGAAAAAATTTAATAAGAACTTAGGAGGGGCATTATGAAAAAAAATGAAGCGTCTCAATCCTGGTATAGTCTCGGGATTATCTGGGCTGGAGCGATGATTTGTATACCAAGTCTTTTAGTAGGTAATGCACTTGTTTCTGGTATGAGCTTATTTAAGACTTTATTGGTTTCATTGATTGGGTATTCAATTATAGTAATCCTTATGATTTTGCAAGGGATTCAAAGTAGTGATTTAGGAAAGCCAACAGTTCAAGTTGCCGGTCAAGTGTTTGGGAACAAAGGATCTCGGACGATAATATCGATTATTTTGGCTATTGCTTGCTTAGGTTGGTTTGGAATTCAGGCCAATGTTTGTGGTGCTGCTGTAGCTAATTTGTTAGCGGTGTACCACATGCATGTGCCCGTTCCGTTAGCTTCTTTCTTTAGTGGCTTGGTGATGGTCATTTCCGCTATTTACGGAATTAAAGTGCTGCGTGTAGTAAGTTATATTGCCGTTCCTTTATTGGTCGTCATTTGTGTATATGGTTTAATCCAAACACTGAGTGGGGATCATTTACAACTAATCCAAAACTACAAGCCTAAAGGAAATATGAGTTTTACGAATGGACTGGCAGTAACGATTGGTTCATTTGCATTAGGAGCAGTAATAGCGGGTGATTATTCCCAATTCTCCAAAAAGCGTTCAGATGTATTAAAAGCAGCAATCTTTGGAATTATTCCAGCCGGTGTGCTCATGATTGGAGTAGGAGCGGTTTTAACAATCGCATATAAAACAAGTGATATTACTGCTGTCTTTATGGATATAGCTACACCATTTATTGGCGGAGTCGCTTTGATTTTAGCTACATGGAAAATTAATTTGGTGAATGCGATTTCGGGTGGATTTGCCCTCATTAATGTTTTTAACATTTCTAAGCAAAAGGAAAAAATGGCGGTTGGAATTGCTGGAATGGTAGGGACTTTGCTTGCTGTAGTGGGTATATTAAATTACTTCACACCTATTATGTCGATATTATCTGCGATGATTCCACCTGTTGCAGGTGTGATGATTGCTTCTTATTGGGTGATGAATAAAGGGGATAAGAATAGTTGGAGAGAAGTGGAAGGCGTAAACCGATTAGGCATTTTTTCTTGGCTAGTTGGTGCTTTAATTGGTAGTGCTCCAGTTGTTTTATCTTTATTCCCTAGCTTGCCACAAATACCTAATCAGCCTTTAATTGGGATTGTCATTTCATTTGCAATTTATTATTTCGGGTATCGTATATCTGTACAAAAGACTGTTATGTTGGAGGAAAATAGATGAGATATTTAGATAAAGAAGCCATTGAACATATAGCGATAGGAGCTGCCTTTTTAGGAACTGGTGGAGGAGGAGATCCTTATGTAGGAAAGTTGATGGCTCTTTCTGCTATTGAAAAAAATGGACCAGTAAGATTGTATTCCGTAGATGAAATAGAAGATGAGGACTTTTTCATTCCAGCTGCAATGATGGGGGCACCTTCTGTTTTAATAGAAAAGTTTCCAAAAGGAGACGAGTTTGTTAACGTTTTTCAAAAACTTGCTCAGTATTTAGGGAAAGACAAGATCTCAGGAACATATCCAATGGAAGCTGGCGGGGTTAATTCGATGATTCCAATTGTGGTAGCAGCACAACTGGATTTACCACTCATTGACTGCGACGGAATGGGAAGGGCATTCCCAGAGCTACAAATGGTGACATTTCATTTGGATGGTATTTCGGCAACACCGATGGCAATTACGGATGAAAAAGGTAATATCGGGATTTTTGAAACTATTGATAATAAATGGACGGAACGATTAGCCCGGTCGGCAACGGTTGAAATGGGGGCTAGTTCTTTAGTTAGTTTGTATCCAACAACTGGTGCACAGATCAAGAAGAGTGGAGTCCATAATATCATTACGCTTTCTGAAAAGATTGGCGAAATTATTTCTTCAAAAGATAGAGATGCGAAAGAAAAGCTTCAAGAATTACTAAAGTTAGTTTCTGGATATGAATTATTCCAAGGGAAAATTGTCGATGTTATTCGCGAAACAAAGGGCGGATTTAATCTTGGAAAAATAAATCTAGAAGGAATGGAAGGATATAAAGACGAAAATATGAAGGTTCATTTTCAAAATGAAAATCTGATTGCCGAAAAAAATGATCAGGTTGTAGCGATGACACCTGATTTACTTTGTCTAGTAGACTATGAAACTTTATTACCCGTTACAACAGAAAGCTTAAAATATGGAAAACGTGTTCGAGTGATTGGTTTACCAGCTCATGAAAAATGGAGGACGGAAAAAGGAATCGAAACAGCTGGTCCAAAATATTTTGGTTATGATTACGATTATGTTCCAATTGAGGAACTGGTTAAAAAGGTGGTAGCTGAACATGTATAAGCTTGGAATTGATGTTGGTGGAACAAATACAGATGCGATTATTTTAGATGAAAATCATCATCTGATTCATTGTGTAAAATCGCCGACAAGTTTAGATATTAAAACAGGTATTGAAACGTCTTTACGTAACTTATTAAAAGAAGCGAACATTGATAAAACAAAAATCACTCATGCGATGCTAGGAACAACGCAGTGTACTAACGCGATTGTCGAACGGAAAAAATTAGCCCGAGTCGGTGTGATTCGTCTAGGATATCCTGCAACGGCTTCCGTCCTTCCATATACTGCATGGCCTCAAGATATTGTTGAAAAGCTATCAGGGAATTATGCTTTATTACATGGTGGTTATGAATACGATGGTCAGTTATTGGGAGAACTTGACGAAGCTGAAATTAAAATGCTTCTAGATGATTGGCAAGATAAAGTAGAATCGATCGCTGTTGTTGGCGTTTTTTCTTCCATCAAAAATGATCAAGAACTACAGGTTCGCGACCTAATTCAAGAAGTATATGGTGAAGAATTCCCGGTTTCCTGTTCCTCATTGATTGGGTCTGTTGGTTTAATTGAGCGAGAAAATGCGACCATTCTTAATGCAGCCTTATGCAAAGTAATTGAAACGACAACTAAAGGGTTTGTTCAAGCATTGGAAGAAGAAGGGATATTTGATGCAGAAGTGTATTTATGCCAGAACGATGGAACCTTGATGTCTATAGATTATGCGAAGCAATTCCCAATATTAACAATAGCATGCGGACCTACGAACAGCATACGCGGTGCTTCATATTTAGCAAAAGTCAAAAATACGATGGTTCTTGATGTTGGTGGTACGACTTCCGATATTGGGGTCCTACAGGACGGATTTCCAAGAGAATCTTCCGTAGCAGTCGAGGTTGGGGATATCCGCACAAATTTTAGAATGCCAGATATTATTTCTGTTGGGCTAGGTGGAGGAAGTATTGTTCGAGTAAACAATGGCAAGATCACTGTTGGACCTGATAGTGTAGGATACAAGATCGGTCAAGAAGCACTTGTCTTTGGAGGCGAAACACTTACGACAACGGACATCGCTGTTCGACTCGATTTGGCTGAAGTAGGAAATAAGAGTTTAGTAGCGCATATTGATGAACAGTTTGCCAAAGATGTTCTATTTGAAATTTCATCTATTATCGAGCAAGCCATTGATAAGATGAAAACTTCTTCAGAAGATGTCGAGCTAGTAATCGTAGGTGGGGGCAGCATAATTGTTCCAGATACTATTCGTGGGGTATCCAATATCATGAAAGTGGAAAATGGAGATGTAGCAAATGCGATTGGTGCATCTATTGCCCAAATTAGTGGGCAATATGAACAGATTTATATTTATTCTAGAGAACCACGTGAGGAATCTTTGAAAGACGCTCAAGAAAAAGCAGTGAGACAAGCCGTATTAGCTGGAGCGGTTTCCGATACGATTGAATTAGTGGAAGTAGAAGAAACTCCGCTTGCTTATCATCCGGAAAATGCGACTAGATTAAGAGTGAAAGTGGTAGGGAAGATGCAGTAAGGCGCGAATCATTTATGAAAAATAGAAGATTTGTAAAAATTTAAACTGATGACGATTGCTCTTTGATAGTGAATATCGACAACAAGGGTTCGGAATGTTCTATTCCGAACTCTTTTTTTGCGTTTAATATACTTTGTTATATTTAAAACTTATTGATAAAAGGCAAACAAATTAGGATATCAAAATCCACCAAGTAATCGTTTCGACTTAGTGTTCGTTTCATCTTTGCTTAAAATCTTGTGATTATTTTTGTCTTACTATACATTAAAATAAATGCATAAATTTCATTAACACAATTATTTGCAATATCTACCAAAGGAAAGAGGGAGACAGATGAATACTAGTTTATTTCATTCATTGGAAGGGGAATATATCTACTTCAAAGCATTAAGTGTTGAGGATGTTCAAGAGATTCATAATTATGCTTCAGATAAAGAAGTTTCCCGATTTATTGGCTGGAATTTAATGAATACTTTGCAGGAAACTCGTGAGTTTATTGAATTAATGTTAAAGCGCGAGTCTGAGGGTACTCATTTATACGCATCCATTGTTCTAAAATCAACTCATGAAATTGTTGGAACAGCTATGATATTCAATTTTGACCAAGAAGCCAACAAGGCTGAAATTGGTTATGTATTTCATAGAGACCATTGGGGAAAGGGATATGGAACAGAGATTGTAACATTGATGACGGATTTTGCATTTGAATCGCTTCGTCTTCACAAACTCTATGCTAATGTAGTGGATGCCAATATTGGTTCTGCTCGGATACTTGAAAAGAATCAATATGAATTAGAAGGAAGATTGAAAGACAACTATTTTATTGAAGATAAATATTATGATGCATTGCTCTTTGGGAGAATTACAAACTAAATGTAGGAATTGTTTTATCAAAGAATCTGCCGTGCAGTGCTAATTTTATGATAACTGAATATTTCCCTATATTCTTTTCTATAATAGAGAGGAAATTAAAAGCGAAAAACAGAATTTATTAGCGAAAAGAATTTTTTTATTAAATAGGAGGAAATTATGGGAAGAGTAGTTCATTTCGAAATTCATGTAGATGATATGGATCGTGCAAAGAAGTTTTATGGAGAGGTATTCGGCTGGACATTCCAAGATTGGAGTGAGTATGCTGGAATGCCATACTTTGGAGCTGTGACTGGCGATGAAAATGAACTTGGAATCAATGGAGCATTGATGCAACGTCAAAGTGCACCGCCAGAACCAAGTCAAGCTTTAAACGGATATGCTTGTACAATGGGAGTGGAAAGTTACGATTTAACTGAGGCGAAAATTTTAGAAAATGGTGGCAAGGTTGCTATGCCGAAATATGCTCTACCTGGAATGGCGTGGCAAGGATATTATATTGACACTGAAGGCAATACATTCGGAATTCATCAACCCGATAAGAATGCAAAATAGTAGATGAATAAAAACATGGAACCACAAGACACTGTAGGTAGGCTTGAAAAATTGCGCAAAATCTGTCTTGCACTGCCTGAAGCAATTGAACATATCGACGGTTTTGGCCACAATACTTTTAAAATCCAAGGAAAATCATTTGTAATTTCAGGAGAAAACGATACAGGATTTCGATTATCATTTAAATCAGACCGTGAAACTCAGGAAATTTTGCTACAGAAAGAGCATTTTTTCAAAGCTCCCTATATAGGGCATCATGGCTGGGTTTCAATTCAAAATCCAGATGGTGAACACTGGGGTGAATTGACCGACCTAATTCAGGAAGCGTATTTGCGAGCGGCACCGAAGAATTTGGTTAAGAAATGGAAAGAAGAGCTCCATAATAAGTAAAGAAAGGCAGAATAATTTGCCTTTCTTTTTTTCATTTTTATGATGCTTTACCCCTTAAAATTTGGCCATTTTAAAATTTAGCTTATCTTGGAGGACACACGATCTCTTATTTGTGAAATAATGCAGTAATTTCGTGTGTTTGAGGACACACGTTCCGCTATATGCCCAAAATGTATTGATTTCCTTATGCTTTTAAGTACTTAACGGAATCTGTGTCCGCTTAATCCCTAAATTAAGGCGATTTAATAAGAATAGCGGATTCTCTGTCCGCATAAAAGGTAAGGTTGCTAATTCCAGGGAAGTGGGACCTTTTTGTACTTATCGCTCCTCAATCTAACGTGCATATTTAGTAATATTTCATATTAATATTATTTATTTCATTTTGAATAAATATGCCAAATGAAGGTTTACAAATATACTATTCTAGTGAAATTATAATAAAGAATGAATTACTAGACTAATTATTTTTAAACGATGAAAGTGAGTTTTATAAGATGAAAAATAACCAAAAAATAGCTATTAGTTTCATTACTTTTATTTTATTTGCTGGAGCAGGTGGCTATGGATATATAAATCATGTAAATACTGTAAAAGCGGATGAGCAAAAACGAATAGAGGTAAAGAATAAACAACGAGTTCAAATTGCCAAGGAAGAAGTAAATAAATTATATTCAAGTGCAAATAAAGAGGCTTTAGCCAATGACTTATCCAAACAAAAAATAGCCAATGCTCTTGAGAAAGTAAAAGAAATAAAAGATAGCAAGATAAAATCCCCATTGGAGAATGAAATTAGTGATATTCTATTTCTATTTAATTTTCAAATAGAGATACATAATTTATTAGAAAAAGGAGTAATTGTAAATGATGTAAAATTAGCACAAATTACATCGTTGAAAAAGGATTTTGACAAAGTAAAAGAAATTAACTCTAAAATCGCTGGTACATATAAAAAGGACGTTCAAATAATAAATTCTCAGTTTAAAGAAATCCAAGTTGCGAATAAAAAGGTACAATCATTTTTCTCTGATAATAAAACGTTAACGGTTAAAGATGATGTTTCTAAAGATCAATACATGAACGCAATGAAAATGGTTGATTCCATCAAGAATACTAAGGCAAAAAATAATCTTAAAAAACAATTGGAAAAAGTAAATAGCGTTTTAGTAGCGAAAGAAAAAGAGGCAAGTCGAACTATCAAGAAGAATAAGAAAAAGCAAAAAGCTTCCAGTAAGGATAAACAGCAGAGCTCTACGAAAACGACTACTGAGGTTAAACAACAACAGAATGCTGCTAACTCTTCGACAAGTAGCAAAGAAATAAAAAGAGAAACAGGACTAGCCGCCATAGTGGCTCAAAGTCAAACGGCTAAAAAAACCAATCAAATCGTTACCGTAGTAGCTAGTGGAACTAATGCCCAAGTCACTCTTTTCGAAAAAAGGAATGGAATATGGGAAAAGGTGATTACAACAAGTGGTCATGTTGGGAGCCAAGGTGTAGGAATGGCAAGTGAAAGCGTAAGTAGAACACCAAAGGGGAGTTACAGTCTTGGATTTGCCTTTGGAACGAGCGATCCCGGTACCCAATTGCCGTTTAGAAAAATTACACCAAATAGTTATTGGATTTCAAACGTAAACGATCCTCAATATAATACTTGGCAAGAGAGAACATCATCCAGTAAATATGATGAACATTTAGCAGATTATCCTACTCAATACCATTATGCAATTGTCATTAATTATCATAATGGTGTCGGAGGCGGTTCCGGGTTTTTCTTGCATTGTGATAATGGACGCCCTACAGCTGGATGTGTGTCTGTACCAACAAGTGTTATGGTTCAATTCATGAAACGCATTCATTCCGGTGCCTATATTATCAACGTGACAAGTGAGGGTAGTATAGCTAACTACTAATAAGCTATTGATACTGGGATTTTGTAAAAATTATTAAATAGAAGATCGCATTATTGGAGAGAAATAGGAAAAAATCCTGTTTCTTTTTTTTACACATGATGTAAATAAATCCGTAGGTGTTCATGACGTACATATACTAATCTCTGTATAAAAATCTTTTCAAACATTCAGTATTCTTGTACAATAAAATAAAAAGTTTCGGAAGACGAAATATTTTCCGTAACCAAATAATATACGTTTGAAAGGGGTATTAATATGACTGGAGTAAAGAACAAAACATTATCTCGTTCAGAAGTTGCTGTTAAAGAAACTTGGGATTTGAGTGATTTATTTAAAACGGACACAGATTGGCTATCAGAGTTAGAGGCGATAGAGAACGATATCCAGACGGTTACGCAGTACAAAGGTCGTCTTGCTGAAAGTGCAAAAAACTTGTTTAATTGTCTTCTTGCTAGAGATTCGCTAAGTGAGCGGTTGGTTCGTGTGATGACATTTGCTAGCCTTCGTCAGTCGGCAGATGGAACCGATTCTATTAATCAAGCAAATGCTTCCCATGCTTCTTCAATGGCCTCTAAGGTTAGTGCAAGTTTGTCATTTATTGATTCAGAAATTCTTGGACTGTCTGAAGAATTGATAAAAGATTATATGAGTCAAGAGCGAGGGTTAAAAGATTTTTCGAAAACATTAATGGATTTATTGGAATTAAAAGACCATATGTTATCTCCTGAAACCGAGGAAGTGTTAGCTGCTTTAGGAGAAGTACTGGACTCCCCGTATATGATTTATGAAAGAGGCAAAACATCCGATATGCAGTTCTCCTCTTTTACAACAGAAAGTGGAGAGGAATACCCTTTAACTTTTAATTCTTACGCTACATTTGAGGGGGCATCTAATACAGAGCTACGTAGAAAGTCTTATGATTCCTTTGTAAACACCCTTAGCCAATATAAAAATACTTATGCGGCAACTTACGCTACAGAGGTTAAAAGACAAGTTATAGAAGCACGAATGCGTAAATATGAATCAGTTACAGATATGCTATTACATAGTCAACAAGTGACAAAAGAAATGTATCACAATCAATTGAATACCATTTTAACTGAGCTTGCACCACATATGCAGCGGTATGCAAAATTAAAAAAGCGCGTATTAGGTTTGGAAAAATTTTATTATAGTGATTTAAAGGCTCCTCTTGATCCAGAGTATGACCCTGAAATTACGTATGAAGAAGCCTCTAAACTTGTGTTGGAATCTTTGGAGGTGATGGGACCGGAGTATAGTGAAATCATGGAACAAGGTCTACAAAATCGTTGGGTTGACCGAGCAGATAACATTGGAAAAAGATCTGGTGCATTTTGCTCAAGTCCATTTGGAGCACATCCTTATATTATGATGACATGGAATAATTCTATGAGGAATGCGTTTACACTAGCTCATGAGTTAGGCCATGCAGGTCACTTTGTATTAGCGGGTCGCAACCAGATTCTTTCAAATACTCGACCTTCTAGATACTTTGTAGAAGCACCATCCACGATGAATGAATTATTACTAAGTAAACATATTTTAAAACAGTCTGATGATACAAGAATGCGTAGATGGGTCATTCTTCAATCTTTAGGAACGTATTATCATAATTTTGTTACGCATTTACTAGAAGGAGAGTTTCAACGTCGAGTGTATGATTTAGCTGAAAAAGGAACGCCAATTACAGCGAAAATTCTGTGTGAACAAAATATGGAGCTGTTAGCGAATTTCTGGGGAGACAGCGTAGAGCTGGATGAAGGCGCTGGTTTAACTTGGATGCGTCAACCTCATTACTATATGGGACTATATCCATATACGTATTCGGCAGGGTTAACCGCATCAACTGCCGCTGCGCAAATGATAGAGGAAGAAGGTCAGCCGGCAGTCGAACGTTGGCTTACTGTATTAAAAGCTGGTGGAACATTAAAACCGCTTGATTTGATGAATTTAGCTAATGTGGATATGTCTACACCAGAACCGATTCGCAAGGCTGTAGCATATGTTGGAACATTAATTGATGAATTGGAAAGAAGTTTTTAACAGTAATAACAGGATAAAACAAAGAACGCTTGGGCTTAACTTGCCCAAGCGTTTTCGTTGTATTGGAAATGTTATTGGACATTGGATCGGTTATTTTCTTAGAAATGCTCGTCTTGATTTCCAAATTAGGTGTGAAAAAATAGGGGAAGTGTGGAAAAACAGGGGAGATGTGGAAAAAACAGAGGAAATGGATGAATTAAATTGGGATAGCTTTTTATGAGAATCCCGTTAAACAGAATCCACAAGTTAGCATCGCCTTTACAGTCCATTCCACACGTACAAAACTCCAAAACGTCCACGAGTGGTGCCTGACACCATTCCATTGAAAAAGGAATGAATCAACTTCTGATCCATTCCTTTCCATTTCGGGACAAGGGACTTGTCCCCATGTCCACAATCGGAAGACGAATGAGGAAGGTGGTTCCTTTGCCTTCTTCACTTTCTGCCCATATTTCGCCTTTGTGGCTTGTAATAATTTCTTTGCATATGGATAAACCGAGGCCGTTGCCATTTTTGATAGAGCTATTTCTATTTCTCGAGTAATAACGGTCGAAAATTAGGGGCAATTCATCATCTGGAATGCCTGGTCCGGTATCACGTATGCTTATAATGACTTGTTTCCGATTGTTATCGTTATTTAAGGACAAGATGATTTCGCCATGCTTTGTGTGCTTTACGGCATTGGTTATGAGATTGGAAAAGACTTGCTCCATTCGTTCAAAATCAATCTCTACCATTGGAGACAGGCCGAAAGAATCGGAAGCGTGATTTTCCAACTTGCCTGTTAAACCATTTTTTATGATGTCATATTCATATTTTTGAAAGATATGTTCCATTAGCAAATCAACTGGAATGATTTCAAAGGAAAATTGAAACTGTCCTGTTTCCATTTTTGAAAGCTCAAATAAATCCTGAATAAGTAATTGCAAGTCTTCTATACGTTCCATACTTTTTCTCAAATAATCGTGTAGATTTTCTTCCTTAATCACACCATCTAAAATAGCTTCTATATAACCCCTTACAGAAGCTAGCGGAGAACGTAGGTCATGCGATATATTAGATAGAAAATGGCTGCGAGATTGCCTTTCTAGTTCAAGCTTCTGGTTCAGTTCTTCCAAGTGATGGTTGGCATTATGTAACTCGGTTGTTCGCTTGATGACTTTTGATTCCAGCTTTTCGTATAGATAAGCATTTTCAATAGAAATGGCAGCTTGCGTTGATAGGAATGTTAGAAAATGGATCATTCCTTCCTTAAAGGCGTGAGTCGCTTTATTATTTTCCAAATAAAGAATTCCTATTAAACTTCCTTTATTTAAAATAGGAAGACATAATAACGATTTCAACTTCTTGCCTTTAATATAAACGTCTTCCGTAAACATTCCTTCTACTGCTGCATTATCCAATACAATCGTTTCCTTGCTGGATTCTACATAATGAACAACATTTACACAAATAGATTCCATTTCTAAAATTTGCTTACCTATCAGGCTATCCATGTTATGTTCATCTAAACTTTTCTGTGCACCAACTACTAGTTGATCATCTTTTTTATATAAAAAAGAACCCCTGTCTGCACCGCCATATTCCATCGTGATGTCCAATAATTTATTCAATAATTTAATTAGAATGATTTCCTTCGAAATACTTTGGGTCGCTTGGATGGCGGCATGTATATCAAATAGCTGCCCAGCCGTCCCTTCTATGGAAACTTCAGGTTGAAAAAAGGCGTTATTCTCTTCCGATAATTGTTCTGCCTTTGCCTTAGCTCCCCAACTTACATACCCCTTATAAGCTTCGGCAAAAAAAGCACTCGCAAGCTTCTTATATCCTTTCTTCGCATAATACCTTGCCGCACACTCGTTGCAAATCGCCGCATCTTGTATAAAACCATGCTTCTCTGCATGATAAATGCTGTCATTATAAAACGAAAGAATGGAATCCTTTTCTTTCTCCATGCATGCCATCTCCGCTTTCAGTAGTAAATACTTATGCATGTAGTTTTCAGGAGCCAAATCCGCCCATTTCTTTAGTTTCTTTATACATTGGTCCAATTTTCTTCTAATCGCCTTTTTCTCACTCTCCGTATCTGCATCATCATAAAAACGAGAGAGCCAAAGACCGTGATAAAAATAATAATCGGAAATGACTACCAGCGTCAAACGTTTATTTATCAGTGGTCGTAGTGCCTTTAGTATTTCCTTCGCATAATCTTTTTTCTGAAAAAGATAGGACATTTGCAGCCTTAGCGTATAATGTATGATTTTCGCCGAATCATCATCAAGGACTGTTTCGAAATCCCAAGTACGAACGGAATTTGCACCGTTCAGGAATTGCAGCCATCCGGAAAGCTCTGTCAGAAAACCATTAGAAATGGGGTATTTTATTATCCTGACAAACTGAATTTGCCCGGAAACCTTCTCCATTACTTTCTCTATTGGACTACCACTCATAAATAAGGTAATAGCAATAAATGAAGCGTTTGCACCAGCTAGATGAATATTACCAGCTTCAATACAATACTGCTGGGACGTCTCTAATAGGTGGAGATTCTCATTAAGTGGATTTCTCCAATGATTCACAAATACTGCAAAGGTAAAATTAATTCTACCTATTAAACTCTGGGGTCCATTATGCTCCGCAAGATCAAACGCTAATTTTCCAAATTCATAACTGCCTTTAAAATCACCAAAGCCGGCGCTCAAAATCAATGCATAATTGCTAAATACCAGTGGACTAATATCTGTTAATCCATGTTTTAGAGTGAACCTCATTTCTCTTAGCATAAGTAAAGTGGCCAGATTCTGATCTAAGTGAAAAGAAGGAGCGGTCATCGCGATGAAAGTCTGTAATATCAAATATTGATCTTTATTATGGATTTCAGGAAGTTTTAACAGATCTTCTTTGTTTCTCCTATACAGTTTCGCCTTCAGTAATAAAAGCTCTTTTCCAATAACTACCTTACTAGGATTTTCGCCTATATTTATTCCAAATAACCTCAAACCTTCAATTCCAGATCTTACAGCATCCTTGACCCTATGAAGGTGTGCATATAACCTAATTTTCATATGATAGACTGTAAGTTTCTCATAACGGGTTTGTGCATTCTGGATGATGCTATCAAAAATTTCCTCTGCCTTCTGAAATTGGTTCGTTAAGTAGTAACATTCTCCAAGACCCTTCATCAATCGGAAAGTTAGATGATAGTGATCTTTCCAATTTGCACAGGTAAGCTCACTTGCTGTTTGAAAGAAAGTCAGTGCTTCTTGAAACGCGGCAGAAGCCTTCGCTCTTTCTCCCGCCATGATATTCCATTCAGTTAATTGCAATTTCTCGTGATGATGCAGATGACGTATGCTTACATTTAGATGCTTCACAATTGTAAATAGCTGGTCGTCTATATTATCACTAGATATCATAAGCAATCGTCCGATGGTTACATGGGCTTGTTCTTGTTCCTCCCTGGTCATAGTGGAATAAACAGCTTGCTGTACTTTATCATGAAGAAAACGGTAAGCTGGAGGATAATGTTCCAATAGGAATTTCTCGTCCTCCGGATAAACCCATTTATAGACCATATCGTTTGGGATGATTAAACCCGTTTCAAGTGCCGGCCATAAATAATCGGATGCTTCCTTGTAGCTGCTTTCTGAAATGATTGCCAATGTTTTTAAATCGAAAAAATTTCCTATACAAGAGGAAAGCCTTAATATATGTTGGGTAGAATCAGGAAGCATTTGAATTCTTTCCACTATAAAATCAACAATATCCTCTTTAACCGGTTTCTCTGTTATACCTTTAAAATCCGCAACCCAATTACCTCTGTCAGGCTGATGCAACAAATAACCATCCTCATAATAGGATTGCAGAAGCTGCCTCATAAAAAGAGGGTTTCCTTGCGTAATTCTATGCATTAATACAGAAAGCTGCTCTACTTGTTCCCCGCTATCCAATAATGAATCTTGCACCCATTCTAATATGGTTTGTTCCTTAAGATGGTGCAGAGGAATTTCCGTAATAGGAACATCCGCCTCTCGAATCTTTTGTATTGTTTTTACAAATGGATGATTTTCCCCCACCTCATTATCCCGATAGGCACCAATCAACAACATATACGGACAATTTGCCTGAGAAAGTAAATATTCGACCATCTCCAAGGATGCAATATCTGCCCATTGTAAATCATCGAGAAATAGTACAAGCGGATGTTCTTTTGCTGCAAAGATGTTAACAAACCGTTGAAAAACAAATATTAGCTGTTTTTGGTAATCATCGGATGAACCTTCTTCTTCGTAGTAATTTTCTTCACCTAATAACCATTTAAGCTCGGGAATCATGGTGATCAGCATGGAAATATTCCCAGTCAATTCTTGCTCAATCTTTTCTTTCCAGCGCTGAATGGAGATGGGACTTTCTGTCATGATTTGCCTAATGAGTGTTTGAAATGCAAGCATAATTGGTGCATAAGGTACTTGTCTGTTAAGTTGTTCGAATTTTCCGGAAATAAAATATCCATTTTCGCCAATAAGCGGCTTATGAATTTCATTTACTAGGGATGTTTTCCCCATTCCAGAATGACCATGTATTAGAACAATTCCTATTTCACCGTCACTAACTTGGTTAAACACCATTTCTACTCTATTTTTTTCCTGATCACGTCCATACAGCTTAGAAGCAGATTCAAATACATTGTTGAAATCCTTTTTTCCAATCGAAAATGGATCCACCTTACCTAAGGAATGAAGCTGTAATAAGCAGAATAGTAGATCCTCTTTAACCCCAAAAGCACTGTTATATCTTCCTTCTGGTGTTTTGGACAGCAATTTCATAATGATAGCGGACACCATTTCCGGAATTTCCTTTTTCATCTGTTTTGGCTCCGGAGCTGTCTTCGCCAAATGGGCATGAACTAGCTTAATAGGGTCTTCGTTCGCAAATGGAAGCTTGCCTGTTGCCATTTGATACAACGTAACACCTAAGGAATACAAATCGGTACGATAATCGACTGAGCGATTCATACGCCCAGTTTGTTCCGGTGATAGGTAGGAAAGGTGATTATCTACTTTATTGGGACGAGCAGTAATCACATAATTTTCCTGTTTCAAAGTGGTTGCATGATTAAATCCTGTCAATTTAACCCTAAACGTTTTTGGATTGATTAATATATTGTCCGGATTCATATTTTTATGAATGATTTGCCGCCCATGAATATAAGATAATGCCGACGATATATTAATGGCAATCTGTAAACAATCCACAATATGAAGACCGGGATTGGATAGGAGGAGCTCCCTTAAAGTAACACAAGGAAAGTATTCGTAAACTATGTAAGGCTCATTGATATGCTTAATCATGCTGAGTGGCTGAAGGATAAAATCAGCTTCAAGACTTTCGCTCATATGAAAGTCGTGATAGATGGAAGCCTTATCATACAAAGTTATGTTTTTCTTTTTCTTTTTCCACACCTTGATTAACACCTGTTTTTGCATTCCAGCAGAATATCCTTTATAAAAGGAGAATTCTGCGTTTTCGGTTTGTATGTCCAAAAGTTTGTAGCCAGGTAAAAATAGTTGGTCATTCAATGAAATCACCTACAAATCTAAAATCTGTGTTTAATAATTTATCAGTCTTTTAGTGAAAATAAGCTTTTAGGTAAATTTAAATGGGACTTTAGCAGAACTTTAACTTTTCCATTTATACTTTAACTATGGTGAAATTGATTTTCTGGAGGTATTAGGAATGGAAAAAGGCGGTAAAGTTGAAAATCGTATTACTACAGCTGAGCAATATACAGAATGGAAGCTCTTAATCCTGGAAGCAAAAAAAATAGGTTTACAGCCACATGAAATTAGGGGATTTTTCCAGAAGGCTATAAACAAACTTAAGAAACACTAAACTTATATCCAAACCCTCTTACCGTTAAAATATACATAGGTTTTGCTGGATTCGTTTCAATTTTTTTTCGTAAATTGCTGATATGAACCAATACAGTCCGATAATCGCCAACACTGTCTTCTCCCCATATGAAATCGAATAATTGATCAACACTGTACACCCTATTTGGATGTTCTGCTAATAAACACAAGAGCATGAATTCCTTTGCAGAGAGTGTCAATTCCGTACCATTTTTTTTCACAACATAATTTTCTTTTTCAATGACTAGATCGTGAAAGGTAAGGGTTGTTTTTTCTTTCAGAGGTACCTTGTTTCCTTCTTCATCCTTCCATTCCCGAGATCGCCGTAAATGTGCTTTTACTTTTGCAACGAGTAGCCTTGGACTAAAAGGCTTCGTAATATAATCATCCCCGCCAATCCTATGGCCAAGAATTTGATCAACATCGTCTTCTCTTGCACTCAAAAACAGAATCGGAGCCTTCGTTGTTTTCCTTAAAATTTGACATAGTTCAAATCCATCCATATCCGGAAGTGTAACATCTAAGATGATTAAATTCGGATGATGAAGCTTTGCTATTTCAAGAG
Source organism: Heyndrickxia sp. FW510-T9 (assembly GCF_058781025.1). Classification (NCBI taxonomy): domain Bacteria; kingdom Bacillati; phylum Bacillota; class Bacilli; order Caryophanales; family Bacillaceae; genus Heyndrickxia; species Heyndrickxia sp. FW510-T9. Next base: position 18,134 of record NZ_JBYSWK010000017.1, read on the forward strand.
CTGAAGTCCCATCTCCGGCAAAAAACAAATGAAATCCTTCCCTTTCCAAATACATCCTTTGTATTTCTTTGATGTTCGCATCATCATCCACAAGCAATATTTTCTCCCCCACAAAAAACTCTCCTTTGCTATTTGTTCGTGATTCCTTATTTTTTAGGCTTGCAAATTGACATAGACTCCAAAATAGAATCTTGGAAACCTATGTTGGAAAATGCAGGTGTTAGGAAGAAGCACTTCATCATTAAAATATATTTTCGAAGCTAAGTCTTCGGATACAGACATGTTTCAAAAGATTACAAAAATAGATAATATTCCACATCTTCATTATAAATGATGGGCTAAGAGGTTTCAATTTTGAAGGAAGCAAGTCTCCACTCTAGTCTTAGAAGAAGAAAGTGCAGAATGTTTATATATTTTTTTGATAAGTGGAATAAAGAAACAAAATAATAGTTTTGTGTATCAAACATTATATTTTAATGTGAGTTTAACGAAGAATCTATTTTAATCTTCCTGTATTCTGCATTTTCAACAAAACATCTAGCTTTATTTCAATTCTATTTAATACATCCAGCATAGATTGATATTCCCATTCTTTATTAAGAATAATTTCTTCCATAGAAGTTAATTTATTTGGTAATGAAGTCTGATAATAAACACTTGCATTTTTAGAATCCATCGTTATCCCCCTATATCATTCACGATACCAAAATTTCCATATATATTTTATCAGGTATACATTTTGTTCTTAATAATGAACTCTACACTAGTATAGCTTGACTATAAAATATTTTCAATACTAGAAATAGAGAATCTATTTTACCTTCCATTATGAAGAATTAATTCCAATACCTAAGCAGATTGCCAACCAAAAGCACTTCCCGCTTCATGATTTCAAAATATATGACACATTGTCATTTTTTATTATTGACTTATGACAACGTGTCATTTATAATTTTGATTTGTAATCATATATGACACGTTGTCACAAAAACGAGGTGAAAAACCAATTATGCCAAAACAAACGTTTTTTCATTTACCTAAAGATAAACAGGAAACTCTAATTCAATCTGCTAAAGAAGAGTTTTCCAGAGTCCCATTGCATGATGCATCCATTGCAAATATTATCAAGAACGCAGGTATTCCAAGAGGGAGCTTTTATCAGTATTTTGAGGACAAAGAGGATTTATATTTTTATTTGTTAAATAAACTCTCACAAAAAAATGCGGATCGATTTATGTCCATGTTAAAGGAAAAGAATGGTGATATTTTTGAGACATTTATTGAATCCTTTAAATTTTTGATAAAAGTCCACAAAAATCCTGAACATAAAAGCTTTTTTAAAAATGCTTTTTTAAATATGAATTATAAATTAGAAAACACTTTAGTGAACAGTGTTTACGTGGAGGGTCAAAAAAGACAGTATTTAGATATTATTAGCTTAATCAATACAAAAAATTTGAACATAAAGGATGAAAAGGATCTGCAAAATATGATGAGAATTACTATGTCAGTAACCTTTCATAATCTAATTCAAATGTTTGGTATGGAATTATCGGATGAAGAAACACTAAAAAATTATATCGATCAAATGGAACTGCTAAAAAGAGGCTTGTATAAGGAAGAGCACTAATGATCTTGGAATCAAGGAATAAGAAGAATATTAACTTAAAAAAGATTGTAGAAAAACTTCAAGAAAAAGGTATAAACGTGGAAATATGCAAACGACCTAACGGCAAAAATGTCTAGGTCCACAGAGGGAATTTTACAAAATAAGGAGATATAAATGATGGATTCAGTATTACAACAAAAAAAACCACCGTATTTAATGCTTGCGATTTTATTTATTGGTGCATTTGTTTCTTTTCTAAATAACTCGCTATTAAATGTCGCACTGCCGACTATTATGGTGGACTTAAAAATAAAAGATTATTCAACCGTACAATGGCTTTCTACAGGTTATATGCTTGTCAGCGGTGTCTTAATTCCAGCATCTGCTTTTTTAATAACACGCTTTTCAAATCGTAAATTATTTATTACAGCGATGACGATTTTCACATTAGGAACTGCAACAGCAGCCTTCGCACCAAACTTCGGACTGCTTTTAACTGGACGTATGATCCAAGCTGCAGGTTCTTCGGTAATGGGACCATTGTTAATGAATATTATGCTAGTTAGCTTCCCACGTGAAAAACGTGGTGCAGCAATGGGTGTATTTGGGTTGGTAATGATCACAGCTCCGGCAATTGGACCGACATTATCAGGTTATATTGTAGAGTATCATGACTGGCGCTTGCTTTTCAAAATGATCTTGCCGCTAGCTATTATTAGTTTGTTATTAGCAATTTGGAAAATGAATAATGTAATGGAACAAAACAAAAAGGCAACACTTGATTACCTTTCTGTTGTATTATCGTCCATCGGGTTCGGTGGATTACTATATGGCTTCAGTTCTGTAAGTTCGGATGGCTGGTCAGATTCAATCGTCATAATCACTTTAATCGCTGGGGCTATTTGTTTAAGCATCTTTATTATTCGTCAATTAATAATGAAGGAACCATTACTTGACCTACGTGTTTATAAGTACCCAATGTTTGCACTCGGATCTGTTATTGCGATTGTAAACGCAGTAGCTATGTTCTCAGGTATGATTTTAACACCTGCATATGTACAAAGTGTAAGGGGAATTTCGCCGCTTGATTCGGGTTTAATGATGCTGCCAGGAGCGATATTGATGGGGATTATGATGCCGATTACGGGTAAATTATTTGATAAATTCGGTCCGCGTATTCTTGCAGTAGTTGGACTCATGATAACAGCCTTCTCTACTTACATGCTAGCAAACTTGCAAATTGATTCAAGTTATTCTTATATTATTTTAGTTTACACACTTCGGATGCTTGGTATGTCCATGGTGATGATGCCAATCATGACAAACGGATTAAATCAATTGCCGAATCGATTAAATCCACACGGTACAGCAATTAACAATACGGCTCAACAAGTGTCAGGTTCCATTGGTACAGCCGTTCTTATCACAATTATGAATTCCGTTACAAAATCAAAAGCGGAAGACTTAATGGCAAGTGTTGATCCAGCGACTCTTACAAAAGCATCTCAAGTCTTACTAGGGCACAAAGCTTTATTAGCCGGTATTCAATATTCATTCTATGTTGCACTTGGCATTAACATTGTCGCACTATTGTTAGCTCTATTTGTTAAACGCGTCGATACAAGTAGTGAAACTGTTCAAAAATTAAATCAACAAGATAACAAACAATTGAAGCCTGAAGTGGGATAAGGAAGCGACGGGTCCTTTTTCCAAATTAAATTAGTCTCTTAGGGTTGCTTAGGCAGCCCTATTTTTTGTAGGATGTAGTACATTCCCCTTTTTCCATCATTTCAATTTTTTCCCTAAAAAAGCAATTGGCATGGTAAAATAGTGTTTATCATCATGTTATTCATGAAAAGGGGGAGTATGAAATTGGAGAAAAAATTTACAAAACCAAAAGGGTTTGGAGAGATATTGGATCATACCTTTAGTTTATGTAAAAAGCATTTTAAGGATTTTTTCATGATATTACTGATTATCATGGGACCGATTTATTTGCTGGAAGCGATTGTTCAACTTGCATCAGGAACCAGCTTTTTCAGACAAGTTGGGGGAGGAAGTCAATGGTTTACGCAGATTGTCAACAGTTTTGAAGAATCACAAACATTTGATTCAAGTAGTATTGGCGCTGATATAGGAACATTTTTGAGTGGGATCATTAGTTTTGTTTTCTCCCCGGTTGCAGAAGGAGCTATTTTGTTTGGTCTCCTCTATATCACGAAAAATGAGGAGTATACAATTAAACTGCTTATCAAAAAAGCCTTTTCCAGGTTTTGGCCGCTGCTTGGAAGCACTATTTTATTTGGGTTGATTGCGTTTGGATTAATTGGTGCTGCGATTCTCATTATTGCTTTAATAGTGTGGGGTAGCGTCGTTATGAACCCCATTCTTGGTATTATTCTAGGAATTGTCTTATTTTTAGGTTTTACAGTAGGAATTATTTATTTTCTAACGCGTTGGAGCTTTTACCTTGGTTCCGTTGTTCTGGACCGTATATCACCAGGACTTGGAAATAGCTGGAGGTTGACACGTAAACGGACATGGGTTCTAGCAGGATTATTTATTGTCTTTTATTTGATTAATTCTATAGTCAGTTTTACGATACAATCGGCATTGGGGATCGCTTTAGGAAATAGTGTGTTATTGTCCATCATTGTAAATATTGTGAGCTTGTTTACCACCATGATTTCCTACGTAGGGTTTGGGGTAATGTATTTAGATCTAAAAACAAGACATGATGCCGATGATTTAAAAGAATTGATTGAAGACTATCATTCTTCAACACTTAGTTAGGTGATATGATGGATGCTAACAAGGCGAAGGATGAGCTTGAACATATTTTAAATCATAAAGAATATACCGTTTATTATGATGATTCGAAGGGATTGCTTGCAACGTTATGGGAAAAAGCGAAACAATGGATAGGAGAAATTTTAGCCAAATTGTTTCCTTCCTTCGATTCTACAAGTGGTGGTGCGGGTCCCATTCTTATTGTTATCATAGCCATTGTTTTACTCCTGATCGCATTGGCAGTCATTTTTTTGATTCGTCATTATAGGCAGGATCGAAATCTTAGGAACCAAAAGCCGCTTACATCAAGGTTAGAGATAGACTGGTCAGTCCAGCAACACATTAATGAAGCGAAAAGACTGGAAGCATTAGGGGCATACACCCAGTCAACCCGCCATTTATTTCTTGCTTTACTTCTTTACTTTCACGAAAAAGAATGGCTAGAGGCAAGAATATGGAAAACAAATTGGGAGTATTACGACGAGCTTCGGAAAGTAAATAAACAAATGGCTGATCAATTTTTTCAATTTGCGAAATTTTTCGATGAAGTAACGTATGGGGAACGAAAAATCGAGAAAGACGAATATGTTCCGTTCAAAATGGGGGTTATGGAGTGGCTGTGGGAAGTTCCGCCATTCCAGAAAACAGGGCAGGTGAATACCCATGAAAAATAGACAAAGCTGGATATGGTTTTCTGTTTTATTTCTTATCTTCATGATTATTAGCTATGTCTCCTTTTTACCTAAACCTAAGGTCTTTCCAAGCTATGTAACCGAATCCCCTTCCCCAACAGGTGTGAAGGCATTTTTCACTCTTTTAAATAAAGAAACGGAAAGCAAGCGTTGGGACCATTCACCTGATAAATTGCCTAAAAGCGCAACAAATCATTTACTTATTATGGTGGAACCTTCGATGTTATCGGAAAAAAAAGAATTGCAGGCATATATTGATTTTATGAAAGCGGGGAACACCATTCTGTTATTAAAAAACAACCCTAAAGGGATGTTTGACCTAGAAACAGAAGAGGTTTCTGCTCATGGAATACTAAAAATATACGATCAAAATAAACAGAAATACAAGGCGGAAATTAGTTCCTCCGTTCGTTTGCTGCCAAAGAAAGAGGATTCTGTTTTATTACATGATAAATCAGGGACTGTCGCATTAAAACGATCTTTTGGCAACGGACAATTGATTGTGGCGATTGCACCTGATTGGATGACCAATGGGGAAATTTTAGACCATGATCACCTGCCACTTATTTTATATTTAATGCAAGAAAACAAATACGGCACGATCTTGTTTGATGAATATGTTCATGGTATGGGAGACTCTTCCACGTTTTGGACCGTTTATCCAAAGTGGTTTTTACTTCTCATTCTGCAGGGGATTCTACTGATGGCTCTTTGGCTATGGTATAAAGGAAAGCGTTTTGGACCGATTATTGTCCCAAGGGAAGAAACCGTTCGTTTTAGTGACGAGGCGATTCGTGCCTTATCTGCTTGGCTTCTTAGGGGGGCACGTTACCATGATTCGTTGCGGATGCAATCGGATTATGTTAAATTTCTGCTTCAAGAACGATGGAGGATTCCGTACAGCCGGGACTGGAAGGATCTCTCTGGGCAGTTAGAACGAAAATGGCTTAGCGCAGAAAAATCTGAAATTGATTCATTCTTGGGTGGTTTAATTCAGGTTTTAAAAAAGGAAAAAATCAGCAAGCAGGAATACTTGCTATGGTCAGTGAGACTTGACCATTTAAGGAAAGAGGTGGAAAGAGGATGAAACCAGAATTAGCATCCTTATTGGAAAAGTATGAAGAGCGCATTTTGGGACAAAGTGTAAATCTTAAGCTGCTATTGTCGGCTATTTTAGCAGGCGGGCATGTCCTCCTAGAAGGGGTACCAGGTACCGGTAAAACGCAAATGGTACGGACGCTTGCAGGGTTGCTTGGTGGAAGCTTTAACCGCATTCAGTTCACTCCGGATTTGCTGCCAAGCGATATCACTGGCAGCATGATTTACAACATGAAAGAGAGCACGTTTCAAACGTTAAAAGGGCCGATTTTCACCAATATTCTTTTGGCGGATGAAATTAATCGTACTCCAGCTAAGACTCAGGCTGCACTTTTAGAAGCGATGGAAGAAAAGCAGGTAACCATCCAAGGGGAAACCTACCCTTTGCCGGAAGCATTTTTTGTAGTGGCCACCCAAAATCCAATTGAATTTGAAGGAACCTATCCGCTGCCGGAAGCACAGCAGGATCGTTTTTTATTCAAGTTGCAAATTGAATTCCCTGCATTTGAAGAAGAAAAACATGTATTACAACATGTATTGGAAAATACCTTTCGCGAAAAACCTATCCATGAGGTGCTTGATTTAAACACTTTCTTAAGCATAAGAAAAGAAATGGAGAATGTAACGGTGGGTGGGAATGTGTTAGAGTACATAATGCAAATTGTGAGGAAAACACGGGATTCGGAATCGATTCGCTTTGGGGCGAGCACTAGGGCAGGTATCTCTATAGGAAAAGCCGCTAAGAGCTGGGCATACCTATCGAACCGAGATTTTGTTACACCCGATGATATTAAAATGGTTGTAAAACCTGCACTAAGGCACCGTATTCAGTTATCCCCGCATGTAGAATTGGAGGGATCAGCCGTTGACCAAATCATTGAGGAACTTGTGGGATCGATTCCTGTTCCTAGATAGAGGAATTATTCCGACTAAACGCTTAATGCTCCTGTTTGTTATTCTTTCCGTTTTCCTATTAATTGGAACCGGCGGGGGAATTTCGTGGGGCTACATCATCGCCGCAAATATCGCTGTTTTTATTATCAGTCTGGTGGATCTGGTTTTTTCCCCGAAAAAAAATCAGCTTTTTTTTAAACGCAATTTAACAGCGGAAATGGAAAGAGGAATTCCCTATACAGTGGAGATTGAAGTGAGAAATGACTCTCCATATAGTATTTCTTATCGGTTGATGGATGGTCTGCCACAATCGTTTAAAAATGCATTTCCAATATTAGGAAAAGTCACTGGCAGCACGACTAAGACGCTTACGTTTGAAACTATTGCTTCCGTAAGAGGAAAATATAATATAAACAAGCTATATTGTCGATATAAGAGTTTCATAGGGTTGTGGGAGAAACAATTCGCCGTCCGACTCACCTGTTCCATAAAAGTGATTCCTGATTTAACCGAAACAAAGCAGTACTTGGAAAATGCTCAGCAATTTTTACTGCATGAGGGATCGAAAATACGAAGACAGCGGATTGGAGCCTCTGATTTTTCAAAAATTAGAAGCTATGTAGTTGGGGATGACCCACGAAAAATCAATTGGCGGCAAAGTGCTAAACTGCAGGAAGTAATGACAAATGTATATGAACCGGAGCACGGGAAATATATTATGATATTAATTGACTGTGGGAGAATGATGGGGGCTGAGTTAGAGAAAGGAAACCGACTGGAAAAGGTAATAGAAGCGAGCCTTACGGTGGCCGCAGCTGCCCTTAAGAAAGGTGATTATGTTTCCGTTCTTGCTTTCTCGAAAAAAATAAACGTATATGTCCCCCCTGCTAAAGGAATGGACCATCTGCAAACGGTCCTGCAAGCTATTTATGATTTAAAAGTAGATGCGACTGAATCCAATTATGGAGCAGTGTTCCGATATTTGGAAACTGTCCAAAAAAAACGCAGCCTTTTACTATTATTCAGTGATGTCCGTACTTTTCTTCATGAAGAAAACACATTCGTTTTTTTCAAACGTCTCAGGAAACGGCATTTATTTTTAATGGTGGGAATCGAAGATGAGACACTTTTAAAAAGAATAAAAGAGAAGCCGGTTGATATACAAGCTGCGACGATCAAAAGCATGGCTCAGCAACAGATGCTTGCAAAGAAATGGGAAAAAATAAAATGGGAAAAACAGGGCCTCCTGATGGTGGAGGCCCGTGAGGAGAACCTAGCCATAACGGCTGTTTCTCATTATATTGACATTATGAATCAGAACCTTTTGTAACTTTGGCCAGTTTCCATTTTCCGATGACAATATAGAGAATGAAACCGATAACGGTTAAAAATGCGACAATATATTTTGTTTCTAAGGAAAGGGTAGATGGTGTGATGAAGCCTTCAATGATGCCGGCTATAACGAATAAAGGAATCGTGCCAAGCAGAAGCTGAACAGACCGTTTTCCTTGTTCTTTCAATTGTCTGCCTCTTGAATATGGTCCAGGGACAAAGAGCTTATAGCCCATTAATAGCCCAGCGCCGCCGGCAATGAAAATGGCTGTAAGCTCGATCATCCCATGTGGCACAATATAAGCCCAAAAATCATAGGATTTGCCATGATACCAAAACAACGCAGCAAGTGCACCAATTATAATGCCATTATAAATTAATAAATAAACCGTTAAAAGACCGAAAGTAATTCCACCGGCAAATGCCAAAATCGCAACTTGAATGTTATTGGTCATAATACTCGCAGACATTACCGACGAATTTACCGCTCCTTCATTGTTTCCAAGTTGATCAGGATTAACCCCCTGAGTAATTTCTGTCGGAAGAATGGAATAAATATGAAGCGGATCCGATGCAACGGAAAGAAAACTCCCTATACCTCCGAGCAGAAAAAGAATCATTGCGATCAGTACAAACTTCCATTGTTCCAGAAGTAATCCAATAAATTTTGTACTGAAAAAATAACGGATTTGTTTTATGCTTGATACTTGATCTTTATATAAAAGATTATGAGAGCTTGATACAAGTCCATTCAAGTATTGCGTAACTTCTTCATTTTGATAGTAGGTTTGACTATAGGAGAGATTTTGGGCAGCTTTTTGATAAAGTCGATAAAATTGAGCTATACGTTCACCAGTTATGGATCTTCTACTCTTATTTAAACTTGCTGTCATCTCTTCAAGCTGTTTCCAATCTCCGCGATGGTTTTGAATAAATTGTCTTACATCCATTTTGGCACCTTCTTTTCTAAGGACATAGGGAGGAGCGTTAGTAATTAATGAAGTAATAGATGAGTAAGGGCGAGGATCGCACCGCCTCTATTTTTATCTTATGATACTTTAAATTTATTTTTGTGATGTTTTTATTATAATAATTTTATAGTAAAATAGGAACAACTTTGGGAATTTTTATCCAAGATGCGGAGGAATTTGATGAATCAAGAGCAAATGGAAATTAAAACACCTGAATTCGTATCGATTCAGTTTCGCCTTGCAGGTTTGGGCAGCAGAGCTGCAGCACTAATCATTGATCAGTGTATTTTAATGTTTTTTAACATTTTGTTATTTGTTATCGTTTACTTTGTAATGAGAGGGATGTCGTCCTTACCGTTTTTGGGAGAGAGCTCAGTTCCATTAGCCATTACAATTATTGTTTTGTTTATTATTAATTGGGGATATTTTTTCGTGTTAGAATTTTTTTGGGGTGGAAAAACAATTGGTAAGCGGCTAATAGGGATTAGAGTAGTTCAAGAAAACGGTCACAGCATTACTTTGCTTTCAAGCTTTATCCGTAATTTCATGCGGATAATTGATTCCATGCCTACCGGTTATTTTCTTGGCATGATGATGGTCTTTTTTCATTCTAAACATAAGCGGCTGGGAGATATGGTTGCTGGGACCATTGTTGTTCATGAACGAAAGGTCAAGCGGAAAAAGAAGCTTTCCCCCGTTGAAAAAGTAATTCAAACAAGGGGACTTTCCAAGGATGATCTATCGGTTAGTGAATGGGCGATGAAATCGGTTAGGCAGAAAGAGTGGAAGCTGATTTCTACCTATGTGGATCGCTTTCAGCAATTGTCCCTTGCCGAAAGAAGCAACTTAACAAAACAAATTGCTGCCATCTTACTACCGAAAATTGGAGTGGATGCGGCAGGTAAGAGCGAAAACGAATTAGAAAACATTCTCCTCGTCCTTTATCTCATCCTTCGAGATGAATGGGAGTGGGAATAAGGGACGTTCCCTTTTCACATCTTCAATTAAACTAATGGTATGATGAACTGTTTAATTTCATTTTGGGGTGAATGGAAAATTACGTTAAAAAAGGTGAATTATGATTTATACTATCGTTTTATTTATCCTTGCCGGAACCGCAGAAATCGGTGGCGGGTACTTGATATGGCAATGGTTACATGAAGAAAAGCCATATTGGTATGGAATTATCGGCGGTATTATTTTGGTGCTATATGGAATCATCCCTACTCTGCAAAAATTCCCTTCATTCGGTAGAGTGTATGCAGCCTATGGTGGAGTTTTTATTATTTTGTCTGTTTTATGGGGGTGGGGAGTGGATCGAAAAGCACCAGATACTTACGATTGGATAGGGGCAATCATTTGTTTAATCGGAGTGTCCATTATGCTTTGGGGACCACGGCATTGATTATAAAGTTAAGGCGATATTGATGTTGATATCAAATCTACACTAGTATATCGCCATATTTTCCCTGAAGTATTGACTGGTTGCTACCGGAAGCTTAGATATGTAAAGAAAGTTATGTCGAAAGAAAATTGACCTAAAGGATATCGTTGAAGAAGGCTTTAATTTACTAGTTGATGATAAAATACAAGCGAAAATTTTAGTTAGACCTTCGAGCAGTTAATATTTGTTGAGAGGTAAAACTCATAGAATCTTTTTAGATTTTATGGGTTTTTTATTATCTTTTGTTAACTTCGTCTCAGTTACCGAAAGTAATAATAAACAAAAATGTAAGAAGAATGCCCAATACATATAAGGAAAGTTTTTGGATAGTTTAAGAAAGGAGAGAATCTAGTATAGGTGAAAAGGATGTCCAAGTTATGTCGATGAAATTGCATAAATTCCTGAATATTGCCATGGTCTTATTATCATGGTCCACGCTCCCTTTTTTGGGGTTGCAAAATATAAAAAGATTTTTTCCTGCCTCTCTCCTTATAGGAGTTATAGAAGCTTTAAATGTTTTTATCGGAAAAAAGCGTAAATGGTGGGTTTTTTATAATAAACCAAATTCCTATTTATTTAATGAATTTCCTTTTAATATTGGTCCGTTTTTGATTGGGTCAATGTGGATACTAAAGTGGACATACGGACATTATATCCGTTTTCTATTACTCAATGCGATGGTTAATTCTTTCTTTGCTTTTCCATTTTCCGTTTTTTCTAAGAAGATAAGATATTATACATTGGTCCGTTTTAATCACTTACAATTTTTTCTCTATTTCTTTTTAAAGGCATTTTTATTCTATGGGCTGCAAAATCTTTTTGAGAAGAAAAAATCATCAATCTCTGAGTAATTGCGTTTAAAAAAGTACTTCTTACATGAAGTCAACCAAATGAACATCATTTAAATAGTTTTACTCGATTCACCGGATTTATCCTATTTCGAATCCGCAGTTAAAGCTGCGTCATTCGGCCTGGCACCATTCTGTAAATCAGCAATGGATAAGCCAAAATCTATTTGCAGATGTGGATAGTCTTTAAATGTCTTCCAATCTCCACCCCAAGTAAAGCCTAAATTTTTTGCTAAATCAACAACCTCGTTCCAATCAGGTTTCCCATTCTTATTGCCGTCGTATTGCATATCCCAAATAATTTTTCCTGAAGGAGTCTTTAAGGCGAAATCAATGGCGAGCCCATAATTATGATAGGATTCCCCACCTTTTGCGTTGGTCACAATGTTTCCGCTTACCGTCCGCCCTTTTTTATAAAGTTGATCTTGTTCTGCAGCACTTCGAAAACCATCTGTAATAACGACGGTGATTCCTTTTTTAGCTGCTTGTTGAATCAATTGATTCGTTTTTTCTTTTACAATGGGATTTAGCTCCTTAGGAAAAGAATCAGAATGGACTTGTTTTTTAGTATTATCATGTTCTTTGCTAGATTGTATATAAAAGATCAATATTAATACGAGTGGAATGATAAACAAAATATTACCAATTCGTTTTTTCTGTTTTTTCAAAGCAAGTATTCCTTTCCGAACTTTAATCTTATTGTTTTCTATGACGAATATAGTAGTTTAATTGTTTCATGTATTTTAATGGGGTGCAAGATTATGATTCTTCCAAATCTGATTAAGTAAAATTTGCTTACCTTTTTATAGTAGGGATTTTTTCTTATTATCAATAAAAATTGCTGTAGGGGTAAATGTATTGTAGATGGAGGGAAGTAGGATGATTTTGCTCAACTTTCAAAAAAGCACAAAAAACAAGGCAAGAAAAAGTTTCGTTTTTCTTGCCCAATATTATTTCTGGATATTATATTGCCCAGTCTCCATTACGGAAAATCGGAACTACAGTGCCATCTTGTTTAATACCGTCAATATCCATTTTGTTAGAGCCAATCATAAAATCAACATGAACTGTAGAAGTGTTCATACCATTTTTCAATAATTCTTCTTCACTCATTTTGGTACCACCTTGAATGGTTGTTGGATATGCTGCACCAATAGCTAAATGATTCGAAGCGTTTTCATCAAATAAAGTATTAAAGAAAACAATATTTGATTGGGAAATTGGAGATGGGTCTGGTACTAAAGCAACTTCGCCCAATCCTGTTCCACCTTCATTGTCAAATACCAATTTCTTAATAGCTTCATCGCCTTTTTCAGCAGAAATATCTATGATTTTGCCGTCTTTAAAATGAACTTCAATGCCTTCGATTAGAGTACCTGCATAGCTTAACGGTTTTGTACTGCGTACCACGCCATCCATGCGGTGGGTATCGGGAGCGGTGAATACTTCCTCTGTAGGCATGTTTGCGATAAATTCATCGCCTTTTGGATTATAGCTTTCCGCGCTTGCCCAAATATGGTTTTTAGGTAAACCTAGAGTTAAATCTGTGCCTGGTGCTGTATAGTGTAATGCATCAAATTGGATTTCATTTAATATTGCTGCTTTTTCATTCAATGTCTTTTTATGCTCATCCCAGACAGCAACAGGGTCATTCTCATAAACACGACAAACTTTAAAGATTTGATCCCATAGGGCATCCACTTGTTCTTCGGAAGTAGAAAGATTAGGGAATACATGTGCAGCCCATCCAGCGCCAGCGGCAGCTGCTACCGTCCATTTCAAATCATCATTTTGAGTAGCAACGCGTTGTGCTTTGAACGCCTTACCAGCAACACTTTGATAAGCAGCCACTTTTGCAGGATCTGCTTCATTAAGTAGACCAGGATCACTCGACACGATAGAGAGACGGCTTACATGATGATTCAATACGTGATCTTCTGATTCGTCAATTTCATATTGGGGGATATTTGTTAAAACTTCTGTTGGTTGATGTAAATAATGTAGTTTGCTTATTTCATCATCTGACCATTTTACAATAACTTTCTCCGCTCCTAAGTTGTAAGCTTCTTTTGTCACTAATCTTGCTAAAGGAGCTTGATCAACCGTGATCGTCATTTTTACCCAATCTCCGGGTTGAACATTAATACCTTTTGCAACTAAAAGTCTGGCATACTTTTGTAAGTTTTCTTCAAAATTAGGTAGAACCATTTTTTTACCCTCCATTTAAGGACAGGATTACTGTCCCGCTTTAATCAAAATATCATTCTCGTTAGTTTAACCGTGATATCAAGTTGATATTATACTCTATCTTGGAGTTTGATTGTACTAATTTGTTTGAGAATTTTCTCTTTTCGTTCAGTAAACGCTTTTTTAATTTCATCGAATGGATTAGAACGGATGACTAATTTTTTTGTATTGGGTAATTATACTACTGGATAAATATGCTTAAGAATCTTTCATCTTTACCGAAAAGAGGCGATTATAATGGAAAAAGACTTATCAAAAAATCAAACAAATGTTGAAGATGATGGTACGCTTACGAACCGACAGGGACACCCAATAACAAATAATCAAAATATCAGAACGGTTAGTAATCGTGGTCCTGCAACACTTGAGAATTATGATTTTATTGAAAAAATCAGCCATTTTGATAGAGAAAAGGTACCGGAACGAATTGTGCATGCTCGTGGAGCCGGTGCACATGGATATTTTGAGACTTATGGAACGGTTGGCGATGAACCAGTTTCAAAGTACACTCGTGCCAAAGTGTTTCAGGAAAAAGGAAAACAAACACCTGTATTTGCACGTTTTTCTACGGTTGTGAATGGTTTGCATTCTCCAGAAACAGTTCGTGATCCACGGGGATTTGCAATTAAGTTTTATACAGAGGATGGCAATTGGGATCTAGTCGGGAATAACTTGAAAATCTTTTTTATTCGAGATGCGATGAAGTTTCCTGATATGATTCATGCTTTTAGACCAGATCCTGTGACGAATATTCAAGATCCACGAAGATTTTTTGACTTTTGTGCTAATTCACCGGAATCCTTTCATATGGTGACATTCATATATTCTCCATGGGGAATTCCGGCAAATTATCGGATGATGCAGGGATCCGGTGTTAATACATACAAATGGGTAAACAAGGAAGGCAAAGCTGTTCTTGTAAAATACCATTGGGAACCAAAGCAAGGTATAAAAAATTTAACTGCTAAGGAAACGGAAGAAATCCAGGGAAAAAACTTCAGCCATGCAACGCAAGATTTATTTGAAGCGATTGAACGTGGAGATTATCCGGAATGGGAATTGTTAGTGCAAATTATGGAGGATGGACCGCATCCTGAACTCGATTTTGATCCTCTTGATGATACGAAGCTTTGGCCGAAAGACCAGTTCACTTGGCTTCCAGTTGGCAAAATGGTGTTAAATAAAAATCCGGAAAACTTCTTTAATGAAGTGGAACAAGTTGCATTTGGAACAGGTGTCCTTGTGGATGGATTAGATTTTTCTGATGATAAAATGCTGCAGGGAAGAACATTCTCTTATTCAGATACACAACGTTACCGCGTTGGTGCGAACTATTTGCAACTCCCAATTAATGCGGCAAAAAAACGTGTGGCCACCAATCAAGAAGGTGGGCAATTACGGTATTTTAATGATAAAGCTGCTGGACAGAACCCGCATGTGAATTATGAACCATCCAGTATGGGTGGTTTGAATGAATCAGAGCAGGCAGGAAAAGAGTACACGCCTCATGTAGAAGGGAATCTGGTACGTGAATCAATTGATCGACATGATAATACAAAGCAAGCCGGTGAGACATATCGTCAATTTGAAGACTGGGAAAAAGATGAATTAATTAATAACCTAGTTAACGATCTTTCCATTTGTCCAAAAGATATTCAGGAAAAAATGATTGCCTTGGCGGAACAAGCGGATCAAGAGTACGGGAGACGGCTTAAAGAAGGTATAGCTGTGAAAGGCAAGGAGATGAATAATAAGATGAATAATATGAGGATGGAGATTGGAGAGGAAATGCGTCCTCTTGGATTCAAAGATGCTCACAAAGCAGTGCAAAAAGCAGTAGAAGAAGGGCATGAGGCAGATCCATACTAAGAGTGAAGTAAGTGAGTGGTTGCTAGATAATGAGCTAAGATAGAATAAACTAACAAATGATTTAAGAGGAAAACTTTATTATTGGTTTCCTTTCTCAAATTTTATTAATCCTTGCCATCCAAACATCTTTTATTGTTGATAAAACCCAGTTCGTATAATTGAGTTCTTTCCTTTTTGAGCACCCTTTTTTCTTTGATAAAATGGCTATATTACCTATTGAGGCATCATTTCATTTTAAGGAGACGATCATGATGAGAGAAGAATTAATGAGGATGCTGAATTCACGGAAAGAAGAAATCATCGATATTCGTCGTTATTTACATGAACATCCTGAATTATCATTTAAAGAGGAAAATACAGCTCGGTTTATTATAGATTTTTATAAAGGAAAAGATGTTGAGATTCAAACAAATGTTGGGAATGGCTATGGCATTATCGTTACCATTAAAGGGGGCAAACCAGGTAAAACAATTGGGCTTCGTGCTGATTTTGATGCACTTCCAATTACAGAGGAAACGGATGTGCCTTTTAAATCGAAAAATGAAGGTGTCATGCATGCTTGTGCACATGATGGGCACACTGCATATTTGTTAGTTTTAGCAGATTGTTTCATACAATTAAAAGATTCGATTCCAGGTACTATTAAAATCATCCACCAACACGCTGAGGAAGTTCCACCGGGTGGTGCAAAAAGTATTGTAGAATCCGGTGTGATTGCTGATTTGGACGCTATTTTTGGTATACATTTGCTACCGATTGGACCTGCGGGAACAGTTGGCTATCATGCTGGGTATTCCTTCAATGGAAGAGCATATATGAAATTGAAAATTCAAGGTAGAGGGGGACATGGTTCCTCTCCACACTTAGCGAATGATGCAATTGTTGCTGGTGCACATTTTATAACAGCTGCTCAAACTATTGTTAGTCGGAGATTAAGTCCTTTCGATATCGGTGTTATCACAATTGGATCCTTCGATGGAAAAGGAACCTTCAACGTTATTAAGGATAGCGTAGAACTAGAAGGCGATATTCGTTATATGACAGTGGAAACGAAAGAAACAATCGAGAGAGAAGTAAAAAGAATTGTAAGAGGGGTTGAAGAAGAATTTGGAGTAATCTGTGAACTTACGTATACTCCAGATTATCCGCCTCTATACAATAATCCTGAATTATCAATGATGGTTGCTGAAAGTCTTCAGGCTCTGAACGATAAGGATATTAAAGAAGTAAGGGAATTTTCTCCGATGGCACCATCTGAAGACTTTGCCTATTATGCGCAAGAATTTCCTGCTTGCTTCTTTTATATTGCATGTTCACCAAAAGGAGTAGAAAATCCGTATTTCAATCATCATCCAAAATTTGATATTGATGAGGATGCCCTTCTTGTAGCAGCAAAAGCTGTCGGACAAGTTGTTTGTAGTTATTTTAAATTGGATTGAAGTACAAAAAAGGTGTAATCCGTACCTTTTTTGTACTGTTTCGTAAACTTTGTTGCACTCGGAATAAAAATTAATGGAGAGTAATGCCCCGACACCAATATTGGTACGGCGTTCCCTACCGGGGCGAATAACAACAATCTATGCAAAAAACAGCCTAATTAAATATCTTTATAAACAAATTCACGGTATTTTACAAAATCATTCTTATTATAAAAGTTCCTGGCTATTTCGTTTTCAAACCAATAATCTAATTCAATCTTATTAATGCCGTTTGTCTTGGCGATAGCAATAATTTCGTCCATCAATTTAGAGCCATACCCTTTTTTTCTTGAGTTTTCTAAGATACTTATTTGATGAACATATACTGATTTATACGCTTTTTTGAAGATGTTACCAGGATAATCTCTTAATTCAATAAAAGCATAGCCTATAGCTTGGTCTTCTTCCTCTAGCAGAAGAAAAATGAATTCTTCCTTATTAATAATTTTTTGAAAAAAAGTCTTTATTTCTTCAAAATTATATTCATTAAAATGCTCAGGATACAGAGTTGCATGTAAATCGTGGACAGGCTTGCACAATGTTGCGACTGCTTCAAAATTGCTTGTTCGACTAATCTTCATCTATTTTCCCCCTTCACAAAAAAATTCCTATATTTAGATACTAGCATATATGTGTTTATATAAATTAAAAATAATGCCTTTTGCAAATTTTTTAAAAATAATTGGCTTCTATAATCCTGAATTAACTATGATGGTTGTTGAAAGTATTCAGGCTTTGAACAATAAGGATATTAAAGAAGTAAGGGAATTTCCTCCGATGGCACCATCTGAAGACTTTGCTAATTATGCGCAAGAATTTCCTGCTTGCTTCTTTTATATTGCATGTTCACCAAAAGGAGTAGAAAATCCGTATTTCAACCATCATCCAAAATTTGATATTGATGAGGATGCCCTTCTTGTAGCAGCAAAAGCTGTCGGACAAGTTGTTTGTAGTTATTTTCAAGTGGATTAAATATAGTAAAACCTTACCATGGTGAATATGTGGTAAGGTTTTTAGTTTGAAATCGGAAGTGAACAGGATTTTGTTTTGTTGTTCCTTCCATAACTGTCATGCATATTTGATTATATTAATAGAGATCTTTAAAATAGGTGAAAAATTTCACAAAACCTCGCCAGAAACTTTATAAATCATATTTCTAGATAAAATCACTGGTTTATCAGTGTGCGCCTGAGCTATTTTTTTCATCTCTTCCGTATACCCCATGCAATCAAGCACAATGGCATTGATAGGAAAGGAGTCAAGTTGTTTTATGGTATCGATTAAATTCTCCTCTTTAAAGGAATATGGAGAACAAGCAGTAGTAAAGGGAGAAAAGCCAACGCTCTTCCATTTAACTTTAATAGATTCCACTTGCTCAGTAAGGGGAACAACCACGCCAAGCTTTCCATCTCTTAATAATCCTTTTACTAAGAAATTGAGAAGATAATCAGGATACACAATGGGAATGTTACTTGTAAATAAAGGAAATGTACCAGTGCAGGCAAGAATGATAAGTGAAGCTTTTTCCTGATTCAACTCGTTGATTTGTGTTTGAATAATAGGCAGGATTTTTTCTTTTGCCATCACTGCACTTCCCCCGGATTGCAAACGGGAGACTAGAGTAGTTTGTCCAGGTTCAGGGGCAAGTGCGAGAATCTCATTTTCTGACTTCCCATCTAGAACTCCCTTTTCTATTATTATGGTTTCATTTGGAAGAAAGTTTCTAATGGCAGGGATCATATCATCTCTTGGTGTTTGCCCGATTGTAATTACCCCAACTGATTTTCTCATTCAATTCATCTCCTTATCATACACTTTATTCCCGTTGATATAAGTAGATAATACATTTGATCGTACATCAAAGGGATGGTGGGACCAGATAACAAAGTCAGCGTCCTTTTCTAATTCGAGTGATCCAATCCGATTGTTTAACCCAACTAATTTTGCTGCTTCAATCGTAATGCTTCTTAAGGCTGTAGTCTCATCGAGTCCAAATTTGACTGCTTCTGCAGCACATAAAATTAAATATTGTATCGGAATAAATGGGTGATCAGTCATAATTGCAAAAGGGATACCAGCTTCATGAAATAGTTTTGGCGCTTCTGGCGTTGAATTTCTTGTTTCATATTTAGTAGATGGAAGCATGAACGGACCAAGTGTGACACTTGCTCTACTTTCTTTAATGGCATCAAGCATTAAGTACCCTTCTGTGCAATGTTCCAAGCACAACTTAATCTGAAACTCTTTGGCTATTCGGATTGCTGTAGCAATATCATCAGCGCGGTGGCAGTGTAAGTGAATAGGCATTCTTCCTTCTAGCACTTCAATAAAAGGGGAAAGTTTTGTTCGATTTTCTAGATTATATAGTCGCTCCGTCTCTGATAGTAACGATGCTTGTTGAAATCCTTGCCGAATGATATGGGCAACACCCATCCTTGTATATGGAGTTTTATTGTATGATTGCCCAAAAAGATTTTTTGGATTTTCACCAAGTGCCCCTTTTAAGCCGCTTCTTTCAATTAGGATCATTTCTTGTAAAGACATTCCAGATGTTTTTAAAATAGTCCAAATACCACCTATAGGATTCGCGCTTCCTGGTCCAGTTTGAACAGTTGTCACTCCCCCTTTTTTTGCCTGCTGAAAAGAGAAATGATGTATATCAGTTCCATCTATTGCTTCCATAAGCGGTGTAAAAGGGTCAGAGTATTCGTTTGCGTCATTCACTTTTTCATTCATTTCCTGCCAAATTCCTACATGTGTATGAATATCAATTAGACCAGGAGTTATGACACATCCATTTACATTTATAACTTGAGCATTGGTAGGAATATCCGTGTTAACTCCTAGCTTGATTACTTTTCCGTTTCTAGTCCAAAGATCCGCATTACTTAAAACTGTATTAGCTTCATTCACAGTATAAATGTCTGCACCTCTAAATATAGTCAACACTTGACTCACTTCCTTTATAAACTTCTTTTCCTTTAATGTAGGTTCGGACTGGTTTTGCAGTTAAATCAAGAGGATGCTTATTCCATAAAACCAAATCAGCTAATAGTCCTGGTTGAATGGAGCCAGTTAGGTGATCAACTTGCAAAAGTTTAGCAGCGTCACAAGTTAAACCATTTATGACGGTCTTCACAGGAACTCCTGCTTTTAAAGCAAGTGAACCTTCTAGTTGTAAATGATTGACGGAATTTACTGGATGGTCTGTCGCAAAAGTAAATGGAATTTGCTGTTCAAAAAGTGTATAGAAGAGGGATGGATCTAAATTTCTTAATTCTCCTCTTTCGACCGGCTGAAATACTGGTCCTGCAATAACTGAAAACGGTACATCGAAATGGTCGTTTTTGATTATAGGTATTTCAGTGCCGTGAACAAGAATGATTGACAAGTTATATTCTTTTGCAATACGAAAAGCGGTAGCGATATCATCAGCCCGATGTGAACGAATAAATAAAGGGAGTTTCTTAAGGTTATATTCTTTTTGTAAATTTCTTAATGATTCCCTAATCATTTGAGCAATTCCCATGCGTGTAAGAGGAGTTCTTGTTTTCTCCCAAAAGGCATTTTTCGGCACATCTCCCATGGAGAAACTAAAACCAAGATGACTTCTTAGAATCATTTCATCTACAGTAACCCCTTGTGTATGTATAACTGATGTTTTCGCCCCCAGAACAGATTCAGGACCAGAAACAATATGTGCAGCAGTAACTCCTGAAGCCACTGCATCATGGAACGCACTATCAAATGGATATATTCCATCTATAACGTGAAGAAGAGATCCATCATATACTCCAGGTTCAAACCCATCATTACCTTCCCAACGAATACCTAATTCCTTTAATCCAATTTGCGAACAAGTATCAATAAAGCCTGGAGTTAAATAAAGATTTGTACCATCCACTATAGTGCATTCAGGTAAATTTTCTGTTGAGGAAAGTATACTTGAAATTCTTTCTCCTTCTATCAAGATGGTTTGAATGGAGAAGTTACCGGTTTGATGTTGGTAAACATGTGTGTTAATAATAGCTGTTATTGACACTTTTATTACCTTCTTTCTATTAAAATGGGAGTTTACAAAAGAAAAGTAGAGATAAAAACCTCTACCTTTCTTGAAAACTCATTTTTACTTATTTGGATAACCACACGTTTGTACCGTTTGGATTTACAATTTGAATAGAATAGTCTGGTGAAACATCGAATCCGTGCACTTTTTTGCTGATTCCTGCAGTAGCATCAACGTTATCAAGTTCAATTCTCGGTACATCCTTCATAATCAGTTTAAGCGCCTCTTGATATAATTTTGCACGTTCATTTTGATCTACAGTTTCAGAAACGGCTCTGTTTAACAATTTATCTACGTCTGGGTTAGAATATCCTTTACCATTTCCAAGTGCACCTATTTGGTCGCTAGAGAATAATTGGTATAAGAAGAAATATGGGTCAGGATACCATGTCCATCCGCCAATTGACATTGGTGCGTTATTTTTTGCAACTGTATCACTGTAGGTACCCCATTCAACAACTTTTAGTTCGACATCAATATTTAAGTTTTTCTTCATTTGATTTTGAAATATCGTTCCATATGGAACGCGAGATTCGGCTAAATAGAGTTGTGTTTTAAATCCATTAGGATAACCTGCCTCAGCAAGTAATTTTTTTGCTGCTTTCGGATCATATGTAGGAGTAAGACTTTCTAACTCTTTACTATACCCCCATGATTTTTTTGGTAATGGTAAATAGGATTTTTCTGCACCACCCCATTGGTTGGCACCTTTAACGATTTCCTCTACATTTGTTGCTTTGTAAATAGCCTCACGTACTTTTGGATTTGCTGTTGGCCCTTTTTTATTATTTAAATCTAAATAAGTTAAAGAAAGAGCAGGTTTTGAAAGTAATTCTAAGTTGTTATCCTTCTTGATAATTTCACGGTTTTGTCCCTTTACGTCCATTCCAATATCAAGATCACCTGAACGGAGAGCGTTTGTCATCATGTTTGGATCAGAGATAATTTTAATAGTTAGTCCATCTAGATGTGGTTTTTCTCCCCAATATTTATCGTTACGAGTTAGTTTAATTTCTGAATCCTTTTTCCAGTCATCGATTTTGAATGGGCCAGTACCAACTAAATGACTACCAAATTGATCTCCCCATCCTTCTACTTCTTCTTTTGGAACAATAATATTTCCTGCATCTGTTAGCATTGCTAATAATGCTGCGTTTGGAGCTTCCAAATGAATGGCGACTTCATTTTCTCCTGTTACTTCTACACTTTTCACACCACGTAAACGATTCATGGCAGATTCTTTCGCTGATCGTTCCAGACTATACTTAACATCTTCTGCAGTCATCTTTCGACCATTTTGATATTTTCCTGGTTGAAAGTACACATCGTCCCGAAGCTTAAAAGTATAAGTTTTCATATCATCGGAAACTTTCCACTCTGTCGCCAGAGAAGGCATAAAATCGGATTGATCTTTGTTGTAAACAATCAATGTATTAGCGACCTGAAGCATTACTTGTGATTCATAGACTCCCGTATATTTAATAGGGTCTAAAGTATTTGGATTAGCGGATAATCCTAATTTTAAAACACCGCCATCCTGTGGTTTGCCTGTTGCGGATGATTTTCCGTTTGTTGAAGCAGGATCAGAAGAGTTACCTCCTGAAGAACAGGCACTTAATACTAGAACAACAGAAATAATGACCATGAAAAACCATTGACTTCGAAACTTATTTTTCACACTAAATCCTCCTTTTTTGTTTCTAATAGTGAATCAGTATTTCATATATAGAACTTAAAATTTAATTTATCACAACTGAACAACGGAGTAAATGACTTTTTAAAATATTTTAAACATAGGTATTTTTTTGATTCTTTCGTATTTACATTTTAATTTCTCGATGCTAAACTTTGAAATAATTCATATTCTGAATCAATGTTTCAGATTGTGAAAATAAAAAGGGAGGTTACTCATGGGAAAATATATTATTAAGAGGATATTGGATCTTATTCCAACTATTTTAGTCGTTGCTGTCATTGTCTTTATTATTACTAGATTGATTCCCGGCGATCCTGCAAGGGTTATGCTTGGTCCACAGGCTAGTGTTGAAGATGTCTACAAGTTAAGGGAACAACTAGGGTTAAATAGTCCTTTATATGTTCAATTTTTCCATTACATAGGAGAACTGTTCAGAGGCAACTTAGGAGTTTCACTTTCTTATCATGAACCTATTGTTCAATTAATTATGGAGCGATTTCCAAACACTCTCGTTTTAGCCGTAAGTGCATTAATAATTGCTTTTTTTATAGGTGTTCCTGCAGGAATTATTTCAGCCTCCAAACAAAATTCTCTATTAGACTATGGGGTTATGCTTGTATCCCTAATTGGAGTATCGATGCCTATCTTCTGGTTAGGAGTTATGCTGGTCCTGTACTTTAGTGTTAATCTTGGATGGTTTCCAGCGACTGGAATGGGAGATATTGGTGAAGGGTTTATTTCTTATTTAAAACATTTAGTTTTACCAAGTATTACATTAGCAACTATTCCAATGGCCACATTTGCTCGAATTACCCGATCAAGTATGCTCGAGGTAATATCACTGGATTATATTAAAACAGCACGTGCTAAAGGACTAAATGAGTTTTGGGTTATATGTAAGCATGCCTTCAAGAATGCACTCACACCATTATTAACTGTGCTTGGGATGCAAATTTCCATGATGCTAGGCGGTGCAGTTTTAACAGAAACTATTTTTAGTTGGCCGGGTATGGGACGACTAATCGTTGATGCAATCGAAAAACGCGATTATGTAGTTGTACAAGGAACGGTTCTGTTTATTGCGGTTATCTTTGTATTGGTCAATCTTTTTGTTGACATCATGTATAAAGTTGTGAATCCAAGGGTGAACTATTCTTCCAATAAAGGAGGGACAAAATAATGTCTGCTGTTCAAGGTTCGATTACGCAAGTGGAACCAAATATGGAGATACAGGTTAAGAAAGAAGCAGGTCCATTTAAGAAGTTGATTCGTAATAGGTTGGCAGCCATTGGCCTTATTATTACTGTGGTTATGGTGGTAATCGCTATAATTGCCCCGTTAATTGCCCCTTATCCTCCAAACGAAATGAATGTGGCAAACTCTCTTGCCCCAATTGGTGCGAAAGGGCATTTATTAGGAACAGATAATTATGGTAGGGACTTGTTAAGCCGTCTTGTATATGGGGCGCGTATCTCTTTAATTGTTGGAATTTCAGCCGTTGTATTTGGCGCCATATTTGGTACCTTGTTAGGACTAGTTTCAGGATATTTCGGGGGATGGATCGATTCCATCATTATGAGGACAATGGATGGATTATTTGCTTTTCCTTTTATTCTGTTGGCAATTACATTAATGACGGTTTTAGGTCAAGGGTTAGTTAATGTAATCATAGCGATAGGAATCGCAAATATACCGGGATTCGCTAGAATTGTTCGCGGGCAAGTACTTAATGTAAAAGAGGAGGAATTCGTAGAAGTTACTATGTCTTTAGGTGCGACACACAATCGTATTCTTTTTAAGCATATTTTGCCTAACTGCTTAGCTCCATTGATTGTTTATGGAACGATGAGTGTTGCAGGAGCCATTATTTCAGAAGCAGCACTGAGCTTTTTAGGATTAGGTGTGCAACCTCCTACTGCTTCCTGGGGAAGCATCTTGAAAGATGGAAAAGACTTCATAGTTTTAAGTCCTCATATGGCTACATTTTCGGGCTTAGCAATTTTACTTACGGTCCTTGGGATAAACTTATTTGGTGATGGTCTAAGAGATGCTCTGGATCCAAAAATGAAAGTATAACAGTTGGAGGTGGTTCGTGATGTCAGAATTTCTACTGAAGGTTGAAGACTTGGAAGTCCATTTTCGATCATCATCATCTGTGGTGAAAGCAGTAAATGGTGTTAGTTTTACCTTAAATAAAAAAGAGACTCTAGGTATTGTTGGTGAATCAGGATCCGGGAAAAGTGTTACAGCAACTGCTTTACTCCGTCTTATTCCAAACCCACCAGGTAAAATTGTTGGAGGGAGGATTATGTTTGATAACAAAGATCTTCTTTCTTTAACTGAAAAAGAGATGCGGGAGGTTAGGGGAAATGAAATATCGATGATATTTCAGGATCCAATGACCAGTTTAAATCCTGTATTTCCTGTTGGAGATCAAATTATGGAGGCAGTTCGTACTCATCAAAAGGTTTCTAGAAAAGAAGCAAAAAAAGTGGCAATCGATATGCTGAAGCTTGTAGGAATTCCGGAAGCGGAAAAACGTATTAATATGTATCCTCATGAATTTTCAGGTGGTATGAGGCAACGTGCCATGATTGCTATAGCTCTTGCATGTAATCCTAAACTATTAATTGCTGATGAGCCTACAACAGCCCTTGATGTAACCGTTCAAGCACAAATTCTTGATTTAATGAGGCATTTGCAAGAAACAATCAATACTTCGATTATCATGATTACTCATGACCTAGGCATTATTTGGGAAATGTGTGATAAGGTTATTGTCATGTATGCAGGAAATACCGTTGAATCAGGTAATGTAAAGGATATATTTGACCATCCTCTTCATCCTTACACTTGGGGATTATTAGATTCGCAGATTACAAGTGATATTGAAAATAAGGATAGACTTGCTGCTATTCCGGGTACTCCACCAGATTTACGACAGGAAATTAGTGGCTGTCATTTTGCTAATCGCTGCCCTTATGCTAAAGATATTTGTTTTTCTAAGAAACCAAAATTAGTCGAGGTATCGGAAAGTCATTTTGTTTCCTGCCATTTTCAAACAATGGAAGAAAAGATGGAAAGAAAGGAGAAAGCGTATCATGGCTGAAGCAATTATTAAGGTGGAAAATTTAAAAAAGCATTTTCCAATTAAAGCCTCGCTTCCTTTCAAAAAGTCCAACCAAGCTGTAAAAGCGGTAGATGGTGTAAGTTTTGAGGTTTTTCGAGGGGAAACGCTTGGAATTGTTGGAGAATCTGGATGTGGGAAATCAACAATGGCTAGATTAATTAACCAATTGATCCGACCTACAGATGGAAAGGTGCTATTTAATGGAGAAGATTTAGCTTTAATGGGAACAAAGGAAATACGATCCTCTCGGAAAAATATTCAAATGGTGTTTCAAAATCCATATGCCTCACTGGATCCTAGAAAAACAATTGGTCAGCTAATCGCTGAACCATTGGAAATTCATCATGTCGGAAATAAAAAAATGCACAAAGAGCGAGTGCTTGAGTTACTAGAAGTAGTTGGACTAAGTAGTTATCACGCAAATCGTTATCCTCATGAGTTCTCTGGTGGACAACGTCAGCGGATTAATATTGCTCGTGCTCTTGCTTTAAATCCAGATGTCATTATTTGTGATGAACCTGTATCGGCTTTAGATGTTTCTGTTCAGGCACAAGTTATTAATTTATTAAAAGATTTACAAAAACAATTTAACTTAACCTATATTTTTATTTCACATGATTTGAATGTAGTTCGATATATGTGCGATAGAATTGCTGTTATGTATCTAGGAAAAATTGTCGAGGTGGGAAAATACAATGAAATTTATGAAGAGCCACTTCACCCATATACAAAGGCATTGTTGTCAGCTATTCCAAAAGAAAGCCCATATGAGAATAAAGAACGAATGCTGTTAAAAGGTGATGTACCAAGCCCTGTTAACCCGCCGCCAGGATGTTCCTTCCATCAAAGATGTCCATTTGCCATGGATATTTGTAAACGTGCAGTTCCTAATCTGGAACAGCATGGAGGAAAGCAGAAAGTTGCCTGTCATTTAATTAATCCCGTGCTGCAATAACAAAGGGCAGTTATATGGGATTTGAAAAGTAATAAGTAAATAGAAAATGAAAAGTGATATGTGATTCAAAAATTTTAACTATTTAAAAAATGGAGGAATTAAAATGTCATTAAAATATGTTATAGAAGTGTTAGATTTATTGGACAGTATTCATGCAACAGGAGAAAAGGTAAAATCTTATCTTGAAAAAATTTCAGACGATGGAATGATTACAGTTCAAACAGTGGAAGGGAAAGCAGGTTCAACAGATTTTATCAAAATTGTCATTCGAGGAGTAAATGGAAAACTGAATAGTGGAGATGCTCCAACTTTAGGTATTATTGGACGTTTAGGGGGAATAGGTGCTCGACCTGAAGTCAAGGGATTTGTATCAGATGGAGATGGCGCATTATCTTGTATTGCCTCTGCAGCAAAAATTCTTGATATGGCTGGTAAAGGAGACAGGCTAAAGGGAGATGTCATCCTAACAACACATATTTGTCCGACAGCACCGACATTACCACATGACCCAGTTCCATTCATGGATTCTCCCGTAGATATTCTGACAATGAACCAATATGAAGTTACCGAAGAAATGGATGCAATTTTATCAATTGACACCACAAAAGGAAATATGATCACTAATCATAAAGGTTTTGCCATTACGCCAACCGTAAAAGAAGGGTACATATTAAAAATTAGCAATGATTTGTTAAATATTTATACTCAATCTGTGGGGCGATTACCAGTTACCTTGCCAATTACAACACAAGATATTACTCCATATGGAAATGGTGTCTATCATGTAAACAGTATTCTACAGCCTGCTGTTGCCACAAAATGTCCTGTTGTCGGTATAGCAATTACAACAGAAACGGCTGTTGCTGGATGTGGAACTGGTGCTACCCACCCGACTGATGTAGAGCAGGTAGTCCGTTATGTGATTGAAGTTGCAAAGCAATTCGGTGAAAAAAATTGTTCATTTTTTGATCAGCAGGAATTTCTCCGTTTAGAAAATCTTTACGGAAAAATGATACATTTACAAACACAAGGTAATGGGGTGACTGCAAATGAGTGAAAAGGAATTATTAAAACAAAGATTAATAGATGAAGTGGGAGCAAGAAAAGATGAATTAATCGAGTTTTGTAGTTCTTTATTAAAAATACCTAGTGAAAATCCTCCGGGTGATTCTACTGTTATTTCTGAGTATATTGTAAACTACTTAAAACAATATGGATTAGAAACAGAATGGCACGAATCTTATGAGAAAATGTATAATCTGGTTTCTAGCATTGGCAATGAAAAGGGAAAAAGATTAATTTATTGTGGACACACAGATGTTGTCCCTGCAGGAGATCGTTCAAAGTGGGATTTTGATCCGTTCTCTGGAGATGTAAAGGATGGTTGGTTACTTGGCAGGGGAGCAAGTGATATGAAAGGCGGGTTGGCAGGAATCATCTTCGCTTTTACTTTACTGAATAGATTAAAGGTGAAACTGCCTGGAATGTTAACTTTAGCAATTGTTCCAGATGAGGAGACTGGTGGAGAATATGGAGTTCCATGGCTATTACAAAATGGAATTATTGAAGGAGATGGTTGTCTCATTGCGGAACCTTCATCACCATTAAATCCAACAATCGGCCAAAAAGGTTCCTACTGGTTTGAACTAGAAGTATTTGGTGAACCAGGTCATGGTAGCCTATCACCGCTAGCTGGTAAAAATGCAATCACCGATGCAATTGCGGCTATTGAAAAAATAAGAACTCTGTGGGATCTAAAGATTGAAATTCCAAAAGATGTTCAAGAGTTAATAGAAGTTACTAAAAAATATATGGTTGAAGTAGAAGAGGAACGAGAAAAATATCAGCCTGTAATAGAAAAAATTACAGTCAATATTGGCACAATTAATGGTGGGACGAAATCAAATGTGATACCAGAAAGCTGTAAAGTGCAAGTTGATTGTCGTTTACCGTTTGGTGTTACGCAAGAAGAGGTTACTGGTTATCTGCAAAAGAATCTTGATGAATTGGGAATTTCATATAAAATCCAACCATTTGGATTCAGAAGCAATGCCAATTTTACACCTGCTGATGATCCCGTATGCAAAGCCATAGTTGATAACATCTCATTTGTAACAGGGAATGAAGCTTACGGAGTTTTACAATGGGCAAGCAGTGATGCACGCCATTTCAGGGATTACGATATTCCAGTTTTACAATACGGACCTGCCTACTTACCAAGTATTCATGGATATAATGAAAGGGTACGTGTTGAGGATGTTGTCCGGTGTGCCAAAGTTTATATTGCAGCAGTAATTGATTTTCTTTATGATGAATAATGAATAAGATTATATAAAAGAGTAAGGGTGGGAGGAGGGCTATTTCCATGTTGAAAACATTAGATCTAGCACTTAAAGTGCTAATGATGTTTACAAGGGAAAAGCCGGTTTGGGGTGGAAGAGAATTAGCCAACCAACTGGGGATGCATCATACCAATATTTATCGGATTCTTGAAACATTAGAGAAAAATAGATTTATTTCGAAAGATAAAAATACAAAAAAATATTCTTTAGGTTACGCAACATGGGAAATTGGGACAATCATGTATGAAAACCTTAATGTAGATCAGTTGATTCTCCCTATTCTTGAAGAATTAAAAAATCACACAGGTGAATCAATCTTTCTTTCAATCTTAGATAGAGATGAAGCAGTCACCCTTGTGGCGGTAGAGCCCGAAAATAAGGTGAAATTTTCGGTTTCCGCCGGAAGTAGAGCTCCACTTTATGTCGGTGCTTCCTACAGGACAATTCTAGCTTACATGGATGAAGAATCTATTAAGACAGTAATAGATTCTGAGCTAGTACAGTATACACCGGAAACAATGACAGATCCGAATGAATTAAGAGCTGAATTGATAAAAATTAAGGGTGAAGGATGGGCTTTAAGTCAAAGTGAATATACACCTGATGTGGTTGCTCTAGCAGTACCTTTATTTGAACGGAATGAAATTATCGGATCAGTTACAGTGTCTGGCCCAACTTATCGAATGTCTGATGAGAAAATTGAAAAGTTTTTACCATTATTAAAAGAGGCAAGAGATAAAATCCAAGATGTAATCTACAAATTTCAATTGAAGCTAAAGGTTTAGTTTATCAAGGGGTGATTATGTTGGATAAATTGATTGAGGTTGCTAAATCGATACTAAAATTTAATTTAAATCTCAAAGACAATGAGGAGATTTTGATTGTCACGGATTCGGAGTCAAGGGAAGTCGCAAATATTTTTTATCTAGCAGGCATTGCTTTAGGAAATGAAACTTTATTGATAAAGATGGTGACGAGAAGTAAATCAGGTGAAGAGCCCCCTCGATCTGTAGCACAAGCTATGAAGGTTGCTGAAGTAGTTCTTTGTATTACCCACCATTCACTTACTCATACTAAGGCTAGAAAAGAAGCATCTGCAAATGGTGCAAGGGTTGCTACTATGCCAGGTATTACAATGGATATGTTGCAAGAAGGGGCAATTACAGCGGACTATGAAGAAGTAGAACAGCTTACGGAACAATACTGTTGTCTATTGGATAATGGAGATACAGTAATCATTGAAAAGGCAAGCACGAAATTAGTATTTTCAATTAAAGATCGCAAAGGTATCAAAAGTACCGGTGTCTTTCGTGAACAGGGAGAATCGGGTAACCTTCCATCAGGTGAAAGTTATATAGCACCTGTAGAAGACTCCGCAAATGGAACCATCATGATTGATGGATCAATTGCAGGGATTGGTGTTTTAAGTGAACCTATAACTCTTACAATAGAGAATGGTCGGCTGATTAATGCCACCGGAAAAGAGGGCAAGCGGCTACTTCAAATACTCGGAGACGAAAATGGAAGAATCATAGCAGAATTTGGGATTGGAACGAATAGCAAGGCAAGGTTAACGGGTAATGTATTAGAAGATGAAAAAGTACTTGGAACCGTCCATATTGCATTCGGAAGCAATAAACCTTTTGGTGGAATGAATGAAGCAGGAGTACATATTGATTGTGTTATTAAAAATCCTCTAGTGCATATTGATGGAGAGAAACTTATATTACACAAATTTTAGAGTTATCTATATATGCATTTTTATAATATTTAACCGACTTCCATTAATAAGAGTAAGTCGGTTTTTTTTATTAGAGTATCCTAGTCAGCTTAATCTTCAGTGTTGAGCATTTCATGTTTTAGTCCTTATTTCTTCTTACTAGAAAATCTTTTAGTTATTTATGTGTAATGGATAACTCATTTATGATATAAATTATTTAATATGAATTTTTTAGTGAATTTTCACACTATCTGAAGAATGTTGAAAGGGTGGTATCTTATGTATAAAACAATCTATCTTGTTCGCCATTGCAAAGCAGAAGGACAAGCATTTGATGCACAACTAACCCCAATAGGGATATCGCAATCCGAGATGTTAACTGAGTTTTTATTAGATAAACAAATAGATTTAATCATTTCCAGTCCATATAGAAGAGCGATACAATCTATTAAACCATTAGCAGATAGGATGGGTTTACAAATAAAAGAGGATGAGCTCCTTTCAGAAAGAGTTTTAAGTTCACCAGATAACGAGGATTGGTTTAAAATGCTTGAACATTCATTTAATGATTTGGATATTTGCTACGAAGGTGGAGAATCAAGCAGGCAGGCAATGAATCGTGGCATTGAAGTAATAGAGGAAGTTTTAAAGGGACCATCAAATAATATTGTGATAGCATCGCACGGAAATTTGATGTCCTTAATGTTAAAGCATTTTGATCAATCTTTTGGGTTTGAAGAGTGGAAAGCTCTCTCTAATCCAGACGTATTTTGTTTAAAGTTTAATGGAACTTCTACACAAATAAATCGAATATGGAATTAAGATAAACTTTTAGTTATCTACTGTAAGAATACATGTTAGCCTGCTAAGAGCAAATTCATAGAAGTATATTTTAATAGAAAAATGAATTCCGCTTATGTAGAGCACTAGGAAAAAGTACATGTTTTAAGCGCTTCCCCCCAATTTGTTAAATAACTGGGGAGCTTTTTTATGTAATGTATTCATCAGGATAGTAGACAATCATAGATTATCACCGAGACAATGTCTTTTTATTAAACTTATTAAAGCCAAAGTAATCAAAAATATCGAGGGAGATGTCCTTAAACAAGCTTCTAATGACCAACATGGTTAAAAATATCGTGATACTTGTCCTTATAGATGGAAAAAGAATTATCTTTGGGTGTGAAGGGCATTAAACGATTTGTTGACAGGATTTTATTTGAAAGATTAGTGTTTCTGAATTATATTTCTTATGAAATATATATTGTATCTGCTTCAATGTATTGTAGTCCCGAGCAATTCACAGGTGTTATAATAAAATAATAGAATTGGTGAAGGGAAAGTATGCAATGAAGGTAAGGAAAGATTTTTTAAACGGCAAGCAGAATGAAATAGGAGTGTCTCTTAATGAGGTGCAGAAAAGCGCGGTGCTACAAACAGAGGGTCCATTGTTATTATTGGCATCTCCTGGATCAGGGAAAACCACTACGATTATTATGCGGATTGGATATTTAATAGAAGAAAAAGGGATAAACCCTAAAAGAATTAAGGCGGTTACTTTTAGCAAGGCTTCTGCTATCGACATGGTGGAGCGTTTCAAACGACTTTTCCCTCATCTACCACCTGTAGATTTTTCCACTATCCACAGCTTTGCTTTTGAGGTGGTACGAGATCATTACCGAAAAACAGGGGTTTCTTATCAGATTATTGAAGGTGAGACAGGAGATTTCAAGGCTTCTCTTTTACATAAAAAAATCATTCTACGAAATATTTTCAAAAATATAGTTGGCGAAAATATTACGGATGATCAATTAGATGAACTGACAACCTACATTAGTTTTATCAAAAATAAAATGATTCCTCTAAATAAATGGGGACAAGTGAAAGTGGATGTTCCGGAAGCAGAGAAAATCTTTCGGGAGTATGAGGCTTTCAAAAAAACGGGATATCATAAGTTGTTACTCGATTATGATGATATGCTTGCCCTTGCTGAGCATGTTTTGGAAATTAACGAAGAAATCCTACAGTTTTATCAAGATCGTTATGATTATGTCTTAACAGATGAAAGCCAAGATACTTCTTTGGTGCAGCATAAGGTTATCGAAAAATTAGTGAAGAAGCATACAAATCTTTGTGTAGTGGCTGATGATGACCAGTCCATCTATAGCTGGCGTGGTGCAGAACCCTCGTACCTTTTAAACTTCAAGGAGGTATATCCGAATGCCAGTATTCTTTTCATGGAACAAAATTATCGGTCAACAAAGGATATTGTGGACATAGCCAATCAGTTTATCAAGCGAAATAAGAATCGCTATAACAAAAATATGTTTACCCAAAATTTATCGCATCACCCAATCGAAATCAAAAGTTTCCCGAACTATTTAAATCAAGCAAAGTATTTAGTAGAGGAGATAGGGAAGGCTGATAATCTTGCAGAGGTAGCTGTGTTATACCGAAATAATTCATCGTCCATTGCTCTAATGAATGAGTTTGAGCGGGCGGGAATCCCTTTTTACATGAAGGATGCAGATAATCGATTCTTTTCACATTGGGTAGTGGACGATATTCTAAATTTCATGCGAATGACGTTTACGGATAAACGTACGGACATTTTAGAGAAAATCCATTTAAAATTTAATGGATACATTAGCAAAAAACAAATGGAGAAATTAAAAGAAATCCATAATAATGAGTCAGTTTTTGATAATTTATTAAAATTTGTTCCGCTTCAGGAATATCAAGTGAAGCTTTTAACCGAAAGCAAAGAAACGTTTCAGGAAATGAAAGGCATGCCACCGCTGCATGCAATTAGAGTTATTCGAGAACGTTTAGGTTATGAGAAAGCGATTGAAAAAATGTGTGAGCGACTTGGGTTCCGAAAAGAATACTTGCTTGGAATCTTAAATACATTAGAGGAAATTGCAATTGGGTTAGAAACGATGGAGGAGTTCGCGGGTCGTCTAAAGTATTTGGAGTCTGTTCTTAAAAATGCTAGATTCAAAAAAGGACAGAATGTAGTAACGTTCTCCACGTTTCATAGTTCGAAGGGGTTAGAGTTTGAAAGAGTATATATGATTGACCTAATCGACGGAATCATTCCGACTTCTGACGACTCCAAAAGTGGAGCAGCAAGAGACGATGCCATGGAAGAAGCGGTTCGGTTGTTCTATGTTGGGATGACCAGAGCGAAAAAACATCTGGAACTCATTAGTTATAAGGAAAGAGATGGACAAATAGTGCAGGAATCTCCATTTGTATCGCAAGTAAAAAAAATAATAAATCCAGAATTCGAAAAGCTGATAAATAATAATACGGATACATCGAAAAATAATAGAGTAATAAGAGTAGGAAATACAATCATTCCGTACAATCCAAATGCTATAAGGGATCAGAAAGAATTGTTGCCGGAAATAGAGGTCAAACACCGAGTCTTTGGATGTGGGGAAATAATAGTAGTTAAAGAGGAAACAGTCGAAATTCGGTTTCAATCAGGTGTCAAAAACCTTGCAGTTAAGACATGTTTAGAAATGGGATTGTTAGAAGCAGTACATTAAGAATGCTGATTTTCCAACCTTTTTCAGGTGACTTGACGATAACTTTATGGTAGCGTATAACATAAATAATAGTTAGTACATTTATAGGAAATTATTAATTTATTGAATAGATGAAGTTTCAAACTATTGAATCGATTAATGTGAAAGGATATGAAGCAAATGAAGATATCCGTAATCATTCCGGTGTTTAATACAGCAGAATTTTTGCCGGAATGCTTGGAGTCAGTAATAGATCAGACATATAACAACATAGAAATAATAGTAATTAATGATGGATCTACTGATAATTCCTCCAACATTATAGAAGAATACGCAAAAAAGGATACTAGAATTATTAGTAGTTCTTTCCCTTTTCGAAAGGGTGTTGGTGCTGCTAGAAACTATGGTGTAAGTCAATCTACTGGCAATTATATATACTTTTTGGATAGTGATGATTATATTGAAAGTTCTACATTAGAGAAACTCCTAGACAATATTAACGACTGTAGTCTCATAGCCGGTCGAAATAAAAAAATCAAAAAGAAAAAAGATACATATCAATTAGATGAAATTGAGAGTAGGGTAATTTCCAAAAACAGTCTGTCACATTTCAAAAAAATATCCATCACTCATCATTTAATCTCAAAAGAATTTTTTATATCAAACAATTTTCTTTTCAGTGAAAATGTAAATTGCTACTCAGAATTACCAGTTATTAATGCTATATTAAAATTGATAGATGAAATACCATATGTGAATGATAGCTTGTATTTCAAAAGACTAAGAAATGACCCAATTTCAAATCCGGCATTAATGCAATCTAGTAGAGAACAAAAATTATTAGATTTTATTTCTGTATATAATGATTTAAAGGACAAGGAAGAGGAAAATTCGCTAATTGATAAATTCTTAGATCGGAAATTTCTAAATATTTATCGAAAAAATATTGTCATGTTATTTGCTAATAAAAGCAATATTGATAACTATTTTGATTTATTATCTGATTCTGCAAAAAAGATTTCCCAAAAAAATATAAAAAATACGAACATTGTTGTGAAGAGGGAAATAAAATTATTAGCAAATGAGAAGAAAGAAAAATTTTCGAAATTATTATCATTTCATCATATTGCTAGGAATTTAAAGCGTGCAATTAGTGGAAGAACTAAAATGCGCTTATTTATTTATAATTCCATTTTGTTAAAAATGCCGATGAGAGAAAAAACGATTGTTTTTGAAAGCTTCTTAGGAAAGAATTACTCGGATAGTCCTAAATACATATATGAATACATGAATAATGAAAACTTGGATTTTGAGTATGTATGGATATTTAATCGAAAGGTCAAAGATATTCCAGGGAACCCAAAACAAATTAAACGTTTTAGTTTATCTTATTATTATTATTTGGCAACTGCGAAATATTGGGTTAGTAACTCAAGATTGCCGCTTCATTTAAAGAAAAGAGAGGGTAATATATATCTTCAAACATGGCATGGCACTCCATTAAAAAAGCTAGTCTTTGATATGAATGATATATACTCTGCTAATCCCAATTATAAAAAGCATTTCTATGAACAATCTAGAAGATGGGATTATCTTATTTCACCAAATCAATACTCTACCGATATCTTTAAGAGGGCATTCAAATTTGATAAGACCGTTTTGGAATTTGGCTATCCTAGAAATGACATTTTGTATCACAAAGACCGGGATTCTATAGCTAACAATATAAAGCGAAAATTAGGTATTCCATCGGATAAGAAAGTTGTATTATATGCTCCGACTTGGCGAGATGACGAATTTTATGAACCAGGTAAATATAAATTTAATTTGCAGCTAAATCTCCAAGAAATGAAAGAAAAACTGGGAGATCAATATGTTATCCTGTTGCGAATGCATTATTTCATCGCAGATAATATTGAAACTACAGGAGCGGAAGGATTTGCATATAACTTATCGAAATACGATGATATTGCAGAGCTCTATTTAATATCCGATATATTAATCACTGACTACTCTTCTGTCTTTTTTGACTATGCAAATTTAAAAAGACCAATTTTATTCTATACATATGATCTTGAAAAATACCGGGATACATTAAGAGGGTTTTATATTAATATTGAAACTGATGTCCCTGGTCCACTGCTATATACTTCAGAACAGGTTATTGATGCAGTGATGAATATTGAGAATGTAATAGAAAAATATAAGGATCGTTATGAGAAATTTTATCAAACGTATTGTGATTGGGATAATGGAGATGCATCTGTGAAAGTTGTAGAGAACGTTTTTTTACAAGAGACTAAGCAGCTTTATAAGGATAATAGTCTCACAATGAATAATTAGTTTTGTCTTCTTTAAATTAAGTTCAAAGGAAGCTAATTTTTCTGTCTAAATTTTAAAGTTTGACTTTTTTATGGAATCGGATATAATGTTTTCAATATATTTTATATTCGAGGATTGGGAGAGTAACTGTTGAAGAACGTCAAAGCGAGCCGGAATGGTGGGAGCCGGTACAGTGTTAACAGTGAAACGGACCCATAAGAATGATTTCTGAATGGTTAGTAGGAAGTCACGGCTAAGACCGTTATCTTTTGAGTGGTTAAATGTATGTTTAACAACAAGAGTGGTACCGCGAATGCAAAAGCCTTCGTCTCTTTTTTAGAGACGAAGGCTTTAATTTTTTTAAAGGAGGTTTTTTAAAGTGATAAGCCAGTTGATTACAAGCAGTATCGAAAAAACTGTGAAGGATCTTTTGGATGAAAAGGGTCTTAGCAGTAACGATGACTTAAAAATTAGTGTCGAGCAGCCAGCTCATTTAGAGCATGGTGACTATTCTACGAATGTTGCTATGCAGCTTGCCAAAGTCTTTCGCAAGCCACCAATACAAATTGCGAACATATTGAAAATCAAACTGGAACAAGACGGTTTCATAGATAATTTGGTTCGAAAAATCGAAATTGCCTCTCCAGGATTTATTAATATGTATATCGATTGGAGCGAATGGGCTAAGAGAGAATTTACTTTACCACCTAGTAATGGAGAAAAGGTAGTATTAGAGCATACATCCATCAATCCTAACAAATCTGCACATATTGGTCACCTAAGAAACGCTTGTATTGGCGATTCCCTCGTGAGACTCTTAAAAAGAGCTGGATATAATGTGGAAGTGCATAATTATATTGATGACTTGGGAAATCAGCTTGCTGACACGGTTGTTGGTTTATTGAATATTTCTCATAAAAATGAGCAATCACGTTTTGGCGATTATTGCTGGGATATTTATTCTAAAGTGAATAAAGAATACAAACAAAACCCAAAATTACTTGAACAAAGGATAAATGTACTTCATTCGTTGGAGACAGGGAACGAGAACTTATCTTGGATAGGGCTACTAGTAGCTGAAGGGATTGTCCATGAACATCTTGAAGAAATGAATGAATTTGGCATTGTCTATGATTTGCTGGTATGGGAAAGCAATATTGTTAGGGAAGGATTTTGGGAATCAGCTTTTAGCTTACTAAACGAAACTTCGCAATTTTATCAAGAAACTTCCGGCAAATTAAAAGGGTGTTGGGTATTAAAACAACCTTCATCAGATGTAGACAATACAGAATCAGATCATAGTATGGATAAAGTGTTAGTCCGTTCAAACGGTATATTGACCTATACAGCTAAAGATATTGCTTATCATCTATGGAAATTTGGCTTACTAGAAAAGGACTTCCAATACAAACGCTTTTCAGAAGGGCTTTGGACGACGAATCGGAAAGGAATCCATACACCATTTGGTCAAGCGGATATCGTAATAAATGTCATTGATCACAGACAAGAATATCCGCAAACAATGGTAAAGCAAGCACTTGAAAACTTAGGATATAGCAAACAAGCGGAGAAGCTTCGTCATGTCAGTTATGGAGTAGTTTCATTAAGTCCAGGGGCTGCAGAGGAACTTGGAATAGATACTACAGATGGCAAATCGTCGTACGCAATGTCCGGAAGACAGGGAATTGGGATCAAAATATCCGATTTACTGGATCTGATGGAAGAGATAATTGAGAAGAAACGTTCAGATAAGAATGGTTTGCCTAGCAGAATGATTGCAGCAGCAGCTATTCGTTACTACCTACTTCGATTTAGCTTATTAACCGAGGTCGTTTTTGATATCCAACAGGCGACAGAAGTAACCGGAAATACTGGTGTATATTTAATGTATTCTCATGCCCGTGCAGTTAGCATCTTGAATAAAGCTGAGGATGAATTAAATATGAAGCCAAAAGTACCGGCCACGATAAATCAAATGGAAAAACCTGAATACGCATTACTGAGACATATTGCAATTTGGCAGGATACCCTTTATACAGCCTGTAATGAACTATCTCCAAATATGATATGTAATTACGCTTATGAGCTGGCAACATTATTCAACAACTTTTATGTTGTTTGTCCAATAATTAAAGCTGATAACGACAAGAAAAATTTTAGACTTTGGCTCACCTTGAAATTCAAGAAAACAATCGCTGAAGCACTTTCGGTTCTTGGGATACCAGCTCCAAGCCGTATGTGAAATTTATTAAAAAAGAGTAGGGATAAGGGAATAGATTGTCCCTTATCCCACTAATGGAAGAGATTGTGGTTGTCATGATTAATCATCATTTTAGCCCATTCATTTCGATGGTGTGGCGAGCAATGTCTTGGGCCAGTAGACATTCAAGCAAGTAGACTTTCTACAGTTTTCAAGGTTGGACGGGAATTTTTAATAGAAAGGTCGTTCCTTTTCCAATATGACTATTGATTTCAATAGTTCCCTTTACTTTATTGATGGTGCTGTACACCATAAGCATACCGAGCCCTGTTCCTTTTTCCTTAGTAGAGTAATAGGGCTTGCCTAAACGAGAAATTTGCTCTCGAGTCATGCCGATTCCAGTATCTTTAATTTTGATGATGATATGCTGCTTTTTTTCTGAGACATCAATCAGTAAAATACCGCCATCGGAGTCCTTCATCGCTTCAATACCATTTTTATATAAATTTATTAAACATTGCTGGATTTGATTTTGGTCATATCTTGTATTTAGCGTGTTATGAAAATGAAATTGGACATCTACTTTGTGCATGCTAGCATAAGGAATGAGTAGATTTTTTGCATATTCAGTTTCAGCAAAGAAATTGGAATAGACCATATTTTCGGATTGAGGCTTTGCAAAGGAAAGATAATCACTCACGATTTTCTCTGCTCGATGTAATTCTTGTAAAGATAATTCAATATACCTCCTTTCTTCCTGTGTGATGGTTTTTGATTTTTTTAAAAGCTGTAAAAAACCGCTCGTAACCGTAAGCGGATTTCTAATTTCATGAGAAACGCTAGCCGATAATTCACTCACAACATTTAATCTCTCCGATTGTACAAATAGCTCACGATTTTTCATATTGATGATAATTTTTTCAATTAAGACGGTAATGACTAGTATTGCTCCTACAGTGGTCGTTAATGTTGAAAAAGTAATATACCAGAACTTGCGATCTAGTTCTTCATAAAATGTACTTAATGAGATCAAGTAAAGAGCCGAATTTAAAAAACATATAAACCCTGCACAAATCACTCGACTGTTAGAATTCAATTTCACAAATTTGCGGTGTAATAATGGAATTACAAGAAAGGCAACACTTGAAAAAATCAGGGAATTCAGTGTTCCTTCTCCACCAATGTAGAATCGATAAATATTTAATACGATATAAAGAGGAAAAACATATTTATATCCCCCATAAAGTGCCACAATAATAAATGGAATGTACCGTAAATCAATAATAAATCCAAGGGATAATTTAATAGGCATGGTGATACATAGAATCATTGTCAACGCTGGTAACAAAATTAGCACGATTTTATTATAAGAATGTGGTCGATGTTCAAAGAAAATAAGAAAAATTAAAACTGGTATCAATAAAAATAAAAAATTTAAAAGTAATGTCTCAAACAATGGAGTGCTTCCTTTCGGATCTTGGTTATATATAAGGATTGTAACACAACCTTAATAATACTAGAATTTGAAATTAACGTTTCCATTCGGCATTGTACAAATGTCGTTCCTTTTCCTTATGTATTTCTTGAAATGAAGTAATCTGGGAGGAATTATGTTGTGTATTACCGAATTTTTTAAAAGTGGAAGAAATGAATTTTTTTAAAAGGTGGATAACACTATGAATAGTGAAGCACAAATTTATTGGAATGAATTTTGGGGAAATAAAGATAAGCCTCAATCGGTTAGTGCGTGGCAATTTGGATCCAATCCAGATTATCTTGCCCAATTAGTTATCGATGGGATAAAAACGGCAACCTGCTCTGCGCACATTTTTTATGAGCTTGAAGGTGAGCCATTACCTACTACGGATGATTATAGCATTATTTTAAACAGTGATGAGAAACCCGTTGCCATTATAAAAACCATTGATGTCAAGATTCTACCAATGAATGAAGTACCGGTGGATTTTGCTATTGCCGAAGGAGAAGGAGATCGAACATATCGATATTGGAAGGATGAGCATGAAAAATTCTTTCAATATGAATTGAAGAAAATAGGGAAAGAATTCAGTGAAGATTTGTTACTTGTTTGTGAGCGCTTTGAAGTAATAGATGTTAAAGGTGTTTAAGAAAAAATTTTTTCTGAAGGCTGGTAATGAAAGAGGAGTATTATCTTCCTTATAACAATGTTGGGAGAGATATGTGATAGAAACCATAATGAAAACACCCGAAAGTGTATATGTAGACATAAAAGAAGCAGTAGAAAATATATTTGGCCTGCAAATATATAATCCTTCAAAACTAAATTTAGGCTTACTAAATCTCAAATGGAAAGTAGAGTCCGAAGAAGGGATATTTGTAATTAAACAGTTTAACGAAGAACGTTATAAGAAGTATGATATAAAAAAAGTGTCTTTAGAACAAGATATTGCCATTCGTGAACAATTGAGGCAGTACGAAAATGGAACCCCATGCCCGAAAATCCTAGCACTTAATGGGAACGTCATACATACTACACTTCTAGGTGAGAGGTTTATTATGATGGAGCATATGGCTGGAGAAAATCTTTTACCTGGGACGTTAAATGAAATGCAAATGTATAACTTAGGTAGAAATACAGGGCAAATGCACAATGTCTTTAATGATGGTACTTACGATGTAATCAATACTCCAAAATTCGTACCTCCAAGTCGTGAACAGCGATTAGAACATTGGAATTTACTATATCAAAATGTTCAAGGAAACAATCAACTTCTGAGTTTAGTAGAGTCACAAATCAAAGCAGCAGAACAATTTGATATAGACACGCTTAATTCATGTGATACTGGATGGGCACATAGAGACTTATGGGTAGACAATTTATTATTTGCTGGTAATCAACTATCAGCCATTCTCGATTTTGACCGTTGTGCATTTGATTATCCTGAATTAGACATTGCAAGGGCGATTATGTCAGGGGCATTGAAGGAACAACAATTTCATGTAAAGTCCGCTATTGCGTTCATGGATGGATATCGAACGAAACGAAAGCTTAAGAGCGGAACTTTGGTTCGTTGCCTTCAACTATTGTGGTATTTAGAAAGTACTTGGTGGGTAACACCTCAATTAAATCAAGAAAGATATCAAGAGGTTCAATTTCAAAATGAGATGACATGGCTAGCGGAAAATCTTTTCGGATTATCAGAGATGTTTGGTGATTTATAAGAGTTACTTAAATATGTTAAATAAATTTCTTAAGGCGAGGTAGCATAATGATTACACTCTATATTACAAGACACGGGGAAACAGAATGGAATACGCAAAATAGAATGCAAGGATGGAAGGATTCAAACTTAACAGAGAACGGGATAAAAAATGCTATAGATTTGGGAGAACGACTTAAAGATACATCTTTTTCCGCTGTATATTCCAGCCCCAGCGGAAGAACGGTTGCAACAACGAAAAATATTTGTGGTGATAGAAGCATTCCTATTATTTATGATGATCATTTAAAGGAAATATTTCTTGGAGAGTGGGAAGGGATGACAAAAGATAATATTAAAGAAAACTATCCAACTGAATTCAACTCCTTTTGGAATGTCCCTCATCAATATAATCCATTAGTTGGGGAAGGATTTTTAGATGTAAAAGAAAGGGCTTTGAAAGTATTGAACCGTATTCAAAGGGAACATACTTCAGGGAATATTTTAATCGTTACACATACGGTTGTTATTAAATGTTTATTTATGATTTTTAAAAATCTTCCACTAGAAAAATTTTGGGAACCACCATTTATCCATGACACTAGTCTGACGATAGTGGAGCTGGAAAAGGGAAATACTAGAATCGTATTAGAAGGAGATATATCTCATAGAGTTGCGATAGCTACGAATGAAAGATGAGATAGAATAAGTAAATACATAGGGGTGACCCAAAATTAATACCTTTTTAACTATAAACAAAAACAGTATAGAGATTCAACAAAAGGGACATAGTGGAACACCTATTATCATTCTTACTGGTATGGGCTGTTCATTTGATGAATGGCATGAGATTACGGATAATTTAAGTAGAACAAATAGAGTTTGTATGTTTCATAGACCCGGGCTTGGTGAAAGTGAAATTGACAATGAAGTACGAAATACAGAAGCGGTAGTAAATGAAACAAAGGAACTAATCGAAATTCTTAACATAAATGAACCAGTAATTTTGGTTGGCCATTCATATGGTGGATTATGTGTACAACATTTTGTTAAATTACATCCTGAATATGTTAAAGGGATTGTTTTAGTCGATTCTACATCCGTTGATTTAAAGATCTTAGACGAATTAGATTTACCTGTTTTAAATGAGGATTCGGATGAGAAGTGGATGGAGAAGTGTCTTTTGTATTCCAAAATGAACCAGGAAGAATTAAGAGAGACGATTAACCCTGGTCTTACGGAAAAACAAAAGCTGTTCCCCGTACATATTCAACAACGCTTGATGGATTTTCTGACAAATCCTAATTTGTATAAGGCAATGTATTCCGAGATTTCTAATTGGAAAAATGAT
Source organism: Heyndrickxia sp. FW510-T9 (assembly GCF_058781025.1). Taxonomy (NCBI): domain Bacteria; kingdom Bacillati; phylum Bacillota; class Bacilli; order Caryophanales; family Bacillaceae; genus Heyndrickxia; species Heyndrickxia sp. FW510-T9. The sequence goes on from NZ_JBYSWK010000017.1 coordinate 61,900, forward strand.
GCGGACATCATTAAAAATCTAGGAGACTTTCCTAATAAACCCTTAACCATCATTGGAAGGGATCCTGAATACAACATTCAATTAGGGGTTCAGGATGGATTACCAGAGTGGGAAATGAGGTTATTTGAAGAAACATGGCATGAACTTATATTAGGACAGGAAAAACTTATAAATAATAGTGAATTGGTGATTGCTGAAGGATCCAGTCATTCTGTACATATTGATAGACCGGATGTAATTATAGAAGCAATTAAAAAAATATAAAAAATAGATTGTTACTCAGAAAAAATAACAAAAGGATGTATACAGTGCTTGATAAGTCTATCCCGTATCAATTGGACTTTATCAAAAATTTGGATTTGAAGTTTTACGTGAAGGAAGTTTTGGACAGTATAAAAACGAATATGAATCAGAGGAGCCTGTATTAAGAAAACTATTACCCGCGCCTTAAAATTTTATAAATTAACCTAACCTAATATGTGACATCGAAATCATCCATGCATCTCTATCCTCCGATAGAGATTTTTTATAAAACATTCTACCTTAAGATAGATGATTCCAGGAGGTTTTCAAGGTAAGATTATAACAACTGAATTATTAGTTTAAAATGGAGGTTACAATGAATCAGCATTCTTACAATATTATAGTTATTATTGCTTTAATTTTATGGATTCTCTATAGGCGTGTCCGTCGAAATATTGGGTGGCAACATTTGAATCAGAGGAAAATGTTATTTAGAATGGTTTTATTTTTTATTATTGGGTTAATATTTTTTGCAGAAGGGATTATCCATCCAATCAGCTTTATTTCTGACATTGTCGGAATTGCTTTAGGAATAGTTCTTGCTTATTATGGTTCATCCATAACTAGTTTTGAGCGAAGAGAAGGTCGTCTATATTACCGTCCTAATATTTGGATTGGGAGCATTGTTACTTTTCTATTCCTTGCTCGATTTATTTATAGATTTTACGGGATATTCACAAGTGGAACACTTGTTAAGGTACAACAAGGACAGCCAAATGATTTTCAAAATATCGGTTACTCCGTAGGCAACACCTGGACATCCGGTCTCATGTTAATCATGTTTGCTTATTATATTTTATACTATATTATCTTACTAAGAAAACAGAAACAAATGACCCACTTTGAGGAAAAATAAACGGTTAATTGAATCTAGGAATGGATTAGGATGTTACTGGATATTCTCCAACAAAATAGACGGAAGAGGATGGTGTTCCCATCCTCTTTTTCATCGTTTAGGAAATAAAAAATTTTAACCCTGTGGATAACTTTTTTGAAAAGTTGTCTACGTCTAGCTTCAGGTGAAATTTGCACTACAATTTCAATAGCGCCTATCGGCTAGCGGATTTCTCCGTCTCCACCCTACGATAAGTCAACATCAGGTAAAATTAAACTTCAAATTTTACTTGGTGAAAATGGTAGTTCAATTTTCAATAGCTCGTGAACTACCTCTCTGTGTTTCCTTTATCTCAGTCGAAGACTACGAAATTCGTACGCTAGAGCTACGGCACTTGCGCATTTGTTCTTTGAAATGAAACATTTTTCCTCAATAATACGTACATTACATAGTCAAAAAAAGAGGTGTTCTGATGATTGCTGTAAATTTCTTTGCGTCGATAAATATTGTTAACTCCCTATTAGTGACGTTTACTTGGTTATTAATAGCATTTTTTGTTATCCGTATTTATAAAAAACTTCCCGAGAAGCCTAAAGTTTGGAAGATGCTTCTTGTTCTACTCGTTGGTTTGTTTTCTTTTACTATTAGTATAAATGGGCTGGGAACAATCTTGAGGATTCCAATTCTACCACTGGGTGTATGGATCTTGTTTCTATTGACTAGACGGGATCAGGATAGTTGGCAGAAATATCGTCGATTTGCTTGGCTTGGTTTTTTTGCTAATTTAATTTTTTTAGTAATGACAATCGTGGAGATGCCCATTCAATACTTAATATATCCTCCTAGCGAACCATCCACTTATATTGCAAATATTAATCACGCATCTATCATTGTGACAAACCCCTCCGGAAAGCAAAGTTTACTAGATAAAGAAAGCTTGAAAAAGCAATTACCAAATCTGAAGCAAAAGAATTTTTCTAGAGCACAATGGTATGAGGAGACTTATTTAAGTGATAAAACTAAGAATAAAAAGGAACGATTTCCTTATCAATTAATTGGAGTAAATTCGAAATGGGGGAGTAATCTCAACTCTATTATTTTTATCGAAAAGGATGGTAAAGGGATATTAATAACTACAGCTAAAAAACAATATTACTATCAATTTAAAGATTCCATTATGAAGTGGGGTGGAGAGTAATGGTGAAGAAAATAGGAATTGTTGCTGTATTAGTTGTATTCATCATAATTGGCTATTTTTTTACTTTATATAGATCTTTTGCAAGTCCAACTCCGTTTCCAGGAAATAAACAATTAATAAAAGAACTGAACCGATCTTTTCCTATACCTACTATTCAAACGATTCAAGGTACAGTTCATATTGATAGTCGTCATGTATACGTTCCATTTATTACAAATGAAAACCAATATGGATTTAGCTGCTGGATTTGGAATAAGCATAAATGGGAGCAAACCGCTATAAATACAATGGGGGAACCGTTTTTATGGAAGATAAATGAGAAGGATCCATCAACTTATCGTTTTATTTGGAATCTCCACCCTGGTAATAAAGTTAGTTACATTCAGTTCTATTTAATGAGGGATAGCGACTATCATATCATAGAAGGAACAGAGTACTATAGCCCGAAAATTCAAATGAGGAAAGGAGTTTCTGTTTCGGAAAAATCCTATGGTTATACGAAACTACCAAAAGACTGGATTGCTGTGATGAACTCTTTTTATAAAGTAGCAGCTGAAGAGCAGCCTGATTTACTTTTTGCTAACTTCTTTCCACAGTCATCCATATATTTTGGTTGGAAATCGTTTGATAATAATGGCAAAAAGATACGCATTCAAGGCTCTGCAAACGGTAATGGGTTTGGAAGGGGTGGAGGCGATATAGATACTGTACGTTTTCTATCGGAAGAAGGAAAGGATTATTAAAGTTTATATTTATTTTAAACATATAAAGAGGAGTCAATCCATGAATATAAAAATACGTGATGCAAGAGAAGAGGATATTCAAGATATTATCAATCTAAGAAGACAACTGGATGATCATCATGTTGAATTGAGACCGGATGTATTTATTTTTGCGAATTTATATGATCAAAAAGATGTTAAGCAATATTTCGAGGCAAAGAAATCAAAAATTATTGTGGTGGAAGATCTAAATACAAAAGAAATAATTGGTTATTCCGTTTTAAACACAGAGAATGTAGAAAAAAAGTCCATTTTTAATAATAGATCCTTTCTTTATGTAAATGAGATTTCTATAAGAAAGGATAGGAGAGGGAAAGGTATTGGTAAAATTGTTTTTGAATATATTATGGATTATGCAAAACAGAATGGTGTTGAATCGGTAGAATTAGATGTTTATGAATGTAATGAGGCTGCGGTGCATTTATATAAATCAATGGGAATGAATAATAGGTATAGTCGGATGGAATTAAAGCTATAAACTTAAAATTTTTGGTATGACCTTTTATGCTGAATCTTTTTCCGAATGAAAACTTACTCGTTGTTAGGAGGAGGGAAGCACATGAAAAAATTTATACTATTTTTTGGAGTGTTTGTTTTAGTATTTATGATGATGCAAATTTTTTCTGGGATGTTGCTGACATTGGTTTATACTCCAAGTATACAATGGGATGGCACTACAACATTATCATCCACTGTAGAATTTGGTAATATGAACATTATTCCAAGCATAATTGTTGCATTTATAGCATTAGGCGTTGCTTCTTTAAGTACTAAACTCCTCGGCAAAAAAAAGAGATAGAGGGACAGTGGGGGATATGTTGTCCCTCTGTATTTGTTTTATTGGAGTTAGACTACGGACCGGACCCTGTGTCTTAGCTTATTCATATTTTTTCAGGACAATAGCCGAGTTATGCCCACCAAATCCAAAAGAGTTGGACAATCCTATGTTCAATGCAACTTTCCTTGCTCCCTCAGGAACATAGTCTAAATCACAATCTGGATCGGGATTATCTAAATTAATGGTTGGCGGCACAATGCCTTCGCTTAAGCTTTTGACTAAAGCGATTGCTTCGACACCACCAGAAGCGCCAAGCATGTGACCTAGCATTGATTTGTTTGCCGTAACTGGAATACTATAAGCACTATCTCCAAATAGCCTCTTAATGGCAAGCGTTTCTGAATAATCCCCTACCTTTGTACTTGTTGCATGTGCGCTGATTACGTCTATTTCCTCTGGGGATAGATTCGCTTTCTTTAGTGCATTTTTCATTGCCATGTAAGCGCCATTTCCTTCTGGATGCGATGCCACCATGTGATAGGCATCTGAACTCGCTCCATATCCGATAACTTCACATACAATAGGTGCGTTTCGTTGCAGGGCATGTTCTAATGATTCAAGAACTAAGATTCCTGCGCCTTCACTCATGACAAAACCGTCTCTATTTGTATCAAATGGCCGGCTAGCTAAGGTTGGATCATCATTTCTTGTGGATAGAGCTTTTGCATTTCCGAAGCTTGCTATCGATAAAGTCGTAATAGCTGCCTCTGCCCCACCTGCAAGCATTACATCTGCATCACCAAAGCGGATAAGATTGAATGCCTCACCAATAGATGTGTTCCCTATTGAACAAGCAGTAACAGGGGACAAAGATGGTCCAAGTGCACCAAATTTAATACTAATTTGAGCAGCAGCTGCATTTGGAATCATCATTGGTACTAAAGTAGGACTTACCCTGTTAGGTCCTCTTTCGTTTAGAATATTTACATTATCAATTAAAGTTTGGATTCCTCCAATTCCAGAACCAACATATACTCCAAATCTTTCACGATCTAATTTTTCCAGGTTTAATTGAGAACTACTCATTGCTTCTTCCGCTGCTGCAAGAGCAAATTGGCTAAATCGATCCAAGTGTCTAGCCTCTTTTGATCCCCATCTCTCTTGGGCATCGAAGTTACGCACAATACCCCCAATTTTTGTTTTGGTATTAGCGACATCAACGGTATCAATTATGGATATTCCCGATTTGCCACTTAATAAATTTCCCCAGAAGGATTCAACATTATTTCCTAATGGAGAGATAACACCCATTCCAGTAATCACAACTCTATTCATCAATATTCCTCCTGTTTTTTCCTTTTTCTTTATTTTAACTCATGATTATCCTATTACAAGTTGTCGTTTATCATAGTATAATTAATACTAGGAAAGGGTAGGTGGGTTGAATTGAATACAGAAACAAGATTACAAGCACTTTCCAACTTTTTGAAATCAAAGCGATCAAAAATTACTCCTCAAATGGTTGGACTTCCAACTGGTACACGTAGAAGAACTCCTGGTCTAAGGAGAGAGGAAGTTGCACAAATTGCTGGTGTGAGTACAACATGGTACACATGGTTAGAACAAGGAAGAGATATTCATGTATCTGCATCCGTATTAGATGCTATTTCGGACGCATTATTATTGAATAAAGATGAAAAAAAATACCTGTATGCACTAGCATTTGAAGAAAGTATCAATTCGGAGCTTACTATAGAAGAAGAAACGATAATCAGCCCTTCTTTAAAAAAGATATTAATGGAGCTTCGATTCTGTCCTACGATCATAACGGATAGAAGATGCCAAATAGTTGGATGGAACGAGGCGGCAGCACATGTCTTTTTAGAGTTTGGTACCATACCGCCTGCAGAGAGAAATTTAATAAAGCTGCAATTTTCGAGGAGAGAACTAAAGAGTTTGGCCGTGAACTGGGATCATTTTGTAAAAGGATTTATCGCTATTTTCCGTACATACTATGGGCAATATGTTGCGGACGAATGGTATTCTAGTTTTATTTCGGAAATGGAAGATGCTTATCCTGAATTTCAGCAGTTTTGGAATGAAAGTGAAGTAAGTTCCGCACCAGATTTATTAATTGAATTTCGACACGCTAAGGCGGGGAAGATGGTGTTTAATCTAACATCTCTACAAGTTCAAGGAAATAATGACTTACGATGCAGTGTCTATACTCCAGTTGAAAATTCCGGAACAGAAGAAAAACTAAAACGTTTAATGGAAGTTTTCTAGTACAATGAATGTTATTTTGACGGCAATGGATCAAGAGATTGATCTGTTGCTTTTTTTATCCCCAAAAAAAGAAATGTTGTTGGTATTGAAAAAAGGTTGATTAAAACGATGGCTCTTATCATCAAGTTAACTCATATAAAGTCGTCAATCACATATATTATTCTTAAAATCTTGTATCTTAAAGCCTATTCAATGATGGCTCATAATAGTTTAACGCTTTACTAATATAGGGAGGTATCTATGGACATTTCAAAAATAAAAATTATTATGTTTGATACATTAGGTACTGTTATGGATTGGCATGGTTCCATTGTGGAAGCAGGGAAATGTTTGGGTAGAAAGTATGGTTTCACTTTAGATTGGGGCTCTTTTGCAAATAGCTGGAGAGTGGAAGTATTCATTAATACTGTTAATGAGGTAGCACAAGGTGTGAGAACATGGGAAAAGATTGATGTAATAAATAAACGAAAATTAATAGAGCTTTTAGAACAATATAGAATAACAATTATCAGTAATCAAGATATCGAACAACTTAATATGATCTGGCATCGATTAAGACCATGGTGTGATTCTCTGCCTGGACTATTACAATTAAATAAAAAATATAAGATTGGATCGTTTTCAAACGGAGATTTTAGAATGCTGTTAGATATGGCTAAGTATTGGAACTTACCGTGGGATTTTCTCATATCCGGAGAAATGTTCAAAAAGTTTAAGCCTGATCCATCTATTTATGTTGATGCAATTAATCTTCTCGGTGGAAAACCCGAAGAAATATTAATGGTTGCGACACATCTGGATGATCTAGATGGTGCTTTCGAAGCTGGTTGCTCAACCATTTATGTACCACGCCCTTTTGAATGGGGTAAAAATAGTAACCCTGTAGGAACGACTGCAAAGCATTCTCATATGGTAGTACCTGATTTCATCAGCCTGGCAAAAATCTTAGGAACATGTTAAACAATTTTTTTAGGTTATAAACTCCCTAATCTTCATTTTTTCCCCCGTTAATATAAACAAATATCAAAGCTGACTAGTAATAGTTTCTCTAAAAAAAGTCCTCTGGAATGTTCGGGAAAAATCCTCGAGGGCTTTTGGTTCTATAACAGATATATAATTTCTTCGTATAAAAAATGTCCATGTATTCTATTTAAGGTAGTTTTAGTGGAGATAATGGAAAAATGGATTCAGGAACAGCCACCAACAAAAATGGTAAATTAATGTTATCAGACTTTCTTCATATTATTGGGTTTTAATGAAACCATTTTAGATCGGAAGCGTACATATAAATGATCACGTGAAGGGGGGAATACACTATTTATGAAAAAATTAGTAATTGGCTTTGTTTCGATTTTGCTGTTATTTAGTTTAGCTGCTTGTGGTCAACAGAAAGCTGATCCTGTCGATTCTAATATCAAAAATAAGGGGAATTTTACACTTACACAGGTATTTGCAAAAACAACAGAAGCATCCAAAGGTTTAAAAAGTGTCCATTCTGATATGGTAAGTAATCAAACAGTCAATATCCCTGGTCAAGAATCAACCATGGACATTCATTCAAACCTATCCATTGATATGGTATTCAATCCAATGACAATGCATCAAAAAATGAAAATGGATATGAAAGGCGGGAACGGATCCTTACAGAGCCAAACGATGAGTGTCGGGTCATCCCTTCAGAACCAAGCGATGGATGTGGAGGCATATTTGTCTAAAGAAGGCTTCTTCGTATTTGAACCGGATTCAAAACAATGGATGAAAATGCCTGGAGAGCTTTCTAAGCAATTATTGCAAATTCCTGAAAAGCAGGTAAACCCTGCTGAGCAACTTAAACAATTACAGCAATTCACGGATGACTTTTCCTTTAAACAAAACGATACACAATATATTTTAGAACTGAAAGCATCTGGGAAGAAATTTGATCAATTTTTAAAAGAAAATGCTAAAGAGCTAATGCCGGATGTACTTAAAGAAAGTGCCGATGACCTTCAAAATACAAAGTTTAAGAATGTAAAATATGAAATTTCCATCGATAAAAAGACATTTAATATCACTGCATTAAATTTGTATCAAGAATTGGAAATGGATATGGGTGGTCAAAAAATGACCATGAAGCAAGAGATGAAAGGCACATACTCCAATTACAATGAACTGAATGAATTAAAAGTGCCTCAGGAAGTTATAGATAATGCTCAGGAAATGAACTAAGCCGGTAAAAATCCAGTAACCAAAGTGGTTGCTGGATTTTATTTACATACAATTGAAAATCAGAAGAGCATGGTGCAATATACTTCATTTCACCATGCGTTCTATCATTTATTATTCAGTTTTTCTAAAGCGGCCAACTAATAACCAGTATAAAAATAAGGCTAAAAAGGCTATTAGGGCAAGGATGAATAATATATGTCTAAATGGAATTTGATCCATCATTGCTGCTGTATAAGCAATTCCAATTGATGCTGCTACATTCAAAACGAGATTATAAAAACCAACAGCAGTTCCTGATTTTTCTTTTTGAATGGTACTGACACAGGAATCTAGCATAGGCGCATACATAAATGCAAAGGAAGCAGAGAATAACATCATCGAAATTACGTATAAAATAACAGAGCTTTTTATAAATAGTCCAGGAAGCAATAAACTAACGAAAATAGCAATTATAGCAATAGAAATAGTTTGTTTACTTGAGAAGGCTTTTGCGATTTTTCCGGAAAGCGCTCCAATTATAACTGCTGTAACATATCCTGGTATTAATAAGAGTGAAATCGTATCCAATTTTAAGCCATACACTTTTTGTAGTAGGAACGGGAACATGAAAATATATCCTAATTGTACGGTGTAAATAACGAATGCAACAACGAGTATAGATACGAAACGTTTATTTTTGAAAAAAGTCATGTCAATTAATGCTTTTGAGCTTTTTCTGATATATAAGGCAAATAATAGTGCTGCAATAATAAAGATTACAATATCAATCCATTTAAAATTAGTAATGTACAGCATCACGGATGTTGCAATTGCCGCAATAAGAACTAATCCAATGATATCGACATGACTCTTTTTTGCTTGTTCCTTTGGCAAATACTTCATGATAAAAGGAATAATCAACAGCGTAATTAATGGGATTAGAAATAACGTTGTCCAATGAAGATACGTTGAAACAAATCCACCTGTTAGAGAACCGATTACAAGCGATAATGAATAACTACTTGTACTCAATCCTAAAAACTTCTTTTGATCCTTTGCTGGTAAATGCTTTGTCACGTATATAACATATAACGTTTCAGCTGAAGCTAGTCCTGCCGTTTGGATAATTCGTGAAATAAGAATAAGGATGAATGAATTTTGAAAAATGTACCCCATTAAAGATCCCGCGCAAATTAATATAATTCCTGTCGTCAAAAGACTTCGAATACTAATGGAGTCAGCTAAAGAAGCATATACAACCGCACCAATTCCAATAATAAGTCCGGTTAAGGTTGCCTGCCAGCTAACCATCGTAGCTGAAATACCAAGATCCTTTGCCATTTCAACGGAAATGAGTTTAAAAGAGTTGTCGATAATTAAAGCAAAAACAAAGAAAAATAAAATTACAGGGATTGCTCTTTTTACATTATATTCAGGTGAATTTGTATTCAAAGTAGTCATTTGTTCGCATTCCTTTCTTGGAACATTTATTCATATATAGCGAATTTCAAGTCTATAATAAAGCGCATTCATATTCGTCAATAAAATGCCTGCATGTGATTATGCAAGCTCTAAAGCAATTTCCATCATTTTTGTAAATGCTGTTTGTCTCTCTTCCTGTGTTGTTTGTTCTTGTCTAAAAATATGATCACTAATGGTAAGGATACATAGTGCATTAACACCTGCATGGGCAGCATTTAAATATAGACCTGCTGATTCCATCTCTGCGCATAATATGCCCATTTCACTCCATTTTTGCAAAGCGTTCGGATCTGCATTGTAAAAAATATCACTAGAAAGAACACTACCAACATGAACAGTTTGTCCTTTTTCATCTGCCACTTTTTTTGCTTTTTCTAGCAATTCAAAAGAAGCTGTAATGGAATAATGTCCTGGTAAATGGAATTGATGTGCATAGTTGGAATCGGTTGAGGATCCCATTGCAAAAACGATATCATATAAATTCAAGTGATCTTGAATTGCTCCAGCTGAACCAATTCGAATTAGATTCTTTACGCCGAAAACGTGGATTAACTCCCATGAATAAATGCTCATACTAGGTGTTCCCATACCAGTTCCCATTACAGAGATTCGTTTTCCATTGAAAGTTCCAGTGTATCCAAGCATACCTCGAACCTCATTAAATTGAATAACATCTGTTAAATATGTTTCCGCAATGAATTTTGCTCGTAAGGGATCGCCAGGCAATAGAATTGTCTCTGAAATCTCTGCACCATTCGGTTTAATATGTGGTGTTTCTTTGTGAATTGTACTCATTTTCTTTCTCTCCTTGTCGTAGATTATAAGATTATGAATCTCACACTTTTCATTTTGTTTACGCTTTCTTTATAGTTAATAAAATAAGACAAAAGTTTATACAAATTTGTATAGTTGTATAATAGTTGTCTAATTTGTATGTATAAAAAATACTACAAAAACGATAATATTGTCAATTGCATTTTTTGGAAACGTTTTCAAATAGGATTTTAAAATAGAGAAAAGAGATGGTACGTTATAAATTTCTCGTACACATCTCTTATTTAGTGGCATTAATTTTTATTAGACTATATTCCTTAGGGATATAATACTTATTATAAACAATTGGATATTGTTCGTTGATATATACACTTTCTAACAACAAATCACATTCATGCCCGCCATGAAGTTTATTTTTTTGGGTGGAAGGGTTGATAGCTGTTGACCGTTTGATTTCAATCGAGGTTGACTGTGCAAGATCATAAATTTTAGTTTCAAGCATATCTAAAAGCTGATTTTCATCTTGTAGATCAAGCTTTAAATCGGATACCGTTTCAATTGCCATAAAAGTAAAAGAATAACCGACAACCGTTTCCTTACTTTTGTACCAGCGTTCGAAAGCAACGACAGCTGTAGCCTTTCTTTTCAATACTTGCTGCGTATAATCACTTTCTAAATCTAATCGAAAACTCAGCTCAACATCATCGATTTCTTCTGTATGACACTTATACATAGGATTTCCTATTTTCTCAAGACCGATCGGTTTGTTTTTGTTTTTGAAATGGGTAATAAAATTTCCTTTTCCATGAATACTCATAACTAAGCCATCATCTTGTAAAAGCGATAATGCTTGCCTTAGTGTCATTCTACTAACACCAAGCATTTTAGCTAATTCAGGTTCTGTTGGTAATTTGCTATCTGCTGGAAACATGCCATTCATTATTTCTTTGTAAAGCTTATCATACACAACAATATACAAAGGTTTTTTCCCTTTTTCTACATTATGGACATTCATTTCCATCACTTCACACACCCATACTCTTTTTCAATATTCCCTTATTATAACATTGGTATATGGCGACAGGAAGTTACCACTGAAAATGCACAATCTAAAAATACTCCGATTCAATGAAATCAATGTGTATATAATCAATAAAAAATCGAGCAGCCTAAATGGTTGCTCGATTTTTTATAGTGCTAGAAAAAAGGAATAAATTATTATTATAAATAGTCTCCGAAAAGGATGGGCATACTTTACTCTGTTTACCAGCAAATAAAGAATGCAACAAGGAGGGTAATATGAGAATTCGATTCGGATATGTGGCGAATGCTTTGGGCTTGTGGAATGCTAGCCCCTCCAAGTCATTAACATTTACTCGTTATTCAGCTTTACCAAAGAATGAGCGAATGGAAAAGCTAAAAGAAGTAACAGCGCAAAATTTACTCCATACTAAACGAATATTGCATTATAATATTGCCCATGAAATAGAACTATATCGATTGTCCAGTTCCCTTGTTCCTTTAGCAACCCACCCGGAAGTATTATGGGATTATATAACCCCGTTTAAAGATGAATGGGAGGAGCTTGGACAATTGATCCATCAATTTAATATGCGTCCAAGCTTTCATCCAAACCAATTCACTCTTTTTACTTGTCCGAAATTAGAAGTAACACAAAATGCTGTAAAAGATATGGAGTTTCACTATTCTATGCTTCGAGCGATGAATGCATTGGACAGAGGGCATATTAATATACATATTGGCGGTGCATACGGGGATAAAAAGGTGACATTGGAACGTTTTTATCATAATTTAAAGAGCTTACCGGATGAAATAAAAAAAGTAATGACACTCGAAAATGATGATAAAACATATGATGTAAAAGAAACGTTGGAAGCATGTGAAAAAGAAAGCATTCCTATGATTTTAGATTATCATCATTATATGGCAAATAAGGGGAATGTAGATTTGGTCAATTATTTCCCGCGCATTTTTAAAACTTGGGAAGTCCGTAATATGATACCGAAAGTCCATCTTTCCTCTCCAAAAGCGGAGAATGCTTTTCGCTCACATGCAGATTTTGTTTCTTTAGAATTTGTACTTCCATTTTTGAAAATGGCAAAAGAATTTAATCAAGACTTTGATGTTATGATAGAAGCGAAAAAGAAGGATTTAGCCATGCAAAAACTAGTGGAGGAAATAGCAGCAATTCGTGGTGTCAAACGAATAACAAGCTCTGTAGTTGAATGGTAACGAGAATGAAGGGGCCGTTAGTGGTGCCCCTTATTAAATTAAGTAAAATATTCAATCTTTGCTTCCGGAAAGTACTTGCGAATATAACCACCTAGCGTGTCTTTAATATCCTCTTGTTCTTCATTTGTATAAACATATTTGCCTATACCGTACTTGCCCCATTTCCATTTTCGCTTGGATTCATCCAATTCCAGTTTGGTCATTGGATAATTTTCTTGGATGACTCGCTTCGCAGGCTTTGTAAAGCGATGCTGTATCATTTCAAAGGTTAGGTCCTTTCTCGATCTGGCAGGCAACGCAGCATCGAGTTTTTCAAATAATTCTCGATACCCCTTTTTCCACCCATCATGTAAGTAAATCGGTGCAACGATAAATCCTAATGGATAATCAGCATCTGCTACCTTTACTGCTGCTCCAATCCTTTCCTCGAGCCTAGATGTTCCTGGCTCAAAATATTTTATGATATAGTCATCGTTAATACTAAAACGAAAACGAGTTTTCCCATTATGTTTCGCGTCTAAAAGGTGGTCGACATGAGCAAATTTTGTGACAAATCGCAGCTTGCCATATTGGGATGTCCCGAAAAACTCAATTGCCTTTTTTAAAGAGTGAGTTAAATGATCTAATCCTACAATATCAGATGTACAGGAGGCTTCGAAGCGCGTTATATCCGGTGCTCTTTCTTTCATATACTCCTCAGCCGCATCAAAAATTTCATCTACATTCACATACGTTCGAATATATGGTTTGCTGCCCATTGTCGTTTGCAAATAGCAGTAATGACAATGGCCCATGCATCCGGTTGCTAATGGAATCGCATATTCTGCTGATGGCTTGGAAGTATCAAATTTCAATGTTTTTCGGAGTCCAATGACAAGGGTGGACTTGGCAATTCGATATTTTTGAAAATGATTTTCTCCGGGCAGGTTGCGAATTTGATTGTGAGAGGTTGTATGCCGTATTTCGATTCCCATTGATTCAAATTTAGAAACTAGCTCTTTACCAAGTGGATACTCGAGTGCCTGTGGTTCTAAATATACAAGCTGAGGAACAAATGGTTTAACCATAGAATTCCTCCGGGTATCCAAATGCTTCGTGATAAGCCTGCTCTGCCTCGTCTTCAGATGAAAACACCGCAAATTCTTCTGTAAGGGGATAATATGTTTCATGTAAAAATAATGCTAATTGATTAGGATCTTCGGGATTTTGAACAACGGCTGCCTGCTGGACATTCGCAACATCTTGGGCATGGGGATTACGTATAATCACATAAACGATTTCACCTGGATTGTACTTCATTACATCACCTATTTTCTTATTTGAGTTCAATAAAGGCTCTTTTCTTAAGCTATGTTGCTTTTATTTAAGAAAATCTTATTGACCATATTTGAGTGCAGAACGAATAATTTTTTTAGAAAAGATGCCCCGAAACTAGGTTTACATTAGGATTTATAACAGATTACGAAAAGCAATACCCTATACGAAAACAGCCTCAATGAAAGTATTCCTTATTGTCTTCAATTTATGTAGGGGATAATTATTATCATAATGAACAAAATATTTTTCATAAGGTGGTGAGTATTTTTATGAAAAATAACCAGAAACAACAGAACCAATCCAACTACTCGAAAGAAGGAGCGGGGTCGACATACCATAAAAATCATGCTGGGCAACTACCAGATTACGGCGGGAATGATATTGATCCAAATGCCAGTGGGGCAAAACGGAAAGGGTGAGGGAAAACGCCTATTTGGCGTTTTTTTAGTTAGGTTGGGGATGGAGTTGAGAAGGACACGATTAAGAGAACTAAATCTAATGGAAAAAGCAAGAAAGAGACACGAACAAGCTGTCCTTAATAAGCAATCAAAAGAACAAAAGAAGAGAGAATGAGCAAGATGTCCTTTATAAGTGATTAAAAGGACAAAACAAGAAAGTAGTATGAGCGAGATGTCCTTAATAAGCGATTAAAAGGACAAAACAAGAGAGGTTCCCGAGGAAGATGTCCTTTATAAGTGTTCAAAAGGACAAAAGAAGAGAGGATTCAGAGCAAGATGTCCTTTATAAGTGATTAAAAGGACAAAACAAGAAAGTAGTATGAGCGAGATGTCCTTTATAAGCGATCAAAAGGACAAAAGAAGAGAGGATCCCGAGGAAGATGTCCTTTACACTTAACGATGGATTTTGGTTACTTTAAAATCATTTATTGTTTCCAGCGCATCTTTCAACATCATAAACGGCTGCAGAAAATTGAAATTATTGATTGCTTTGAAATCAAATCCAATTAGATCTGAATTGGATGGCAACCCCATTTTATACCTTCCTCAATCTTTTTAACTAATATTTTAGTTGTTATTATGAAAAAAAACCAAAATAAATTTGTTATGTGTACAATTTTATAAACAAAACAACGTTAGTACTAACATTGACATTAATATAATGAAAAAGTTTGTATATTTTATTTTAATGTGGGAAAGGAAATTTCAAAATTAATAAGTCCAACTTCTCGGTCAATTAAAATAGAGAAATTGGACTTATTACCTCATCAAGTTCCATATTGTTGAATATTCCCTAGTATATTACTTTACAGTAAATTCTTCTGTAACCGGAATAGTTTTGATATTGTCAGCTGATAACTGTACTGTTACTAAATATTCTCCCTCAGGTAATTCATTAGTTTTCACGATAAAAGAAGATTTTAAGGTATTTTCCGGGGATAAATAAACTGTTCTTCCATCTTTGACATTACTTAACTCATTTATTATAAGTGTTCCGTCTCCACTTACTATTTCCCCATCTTTTCTTTCAATCGAAACGTCATACTCCAAATTACTAATAAAGTGTATTTGTATTTTGTTTTTTCCTACATTTTTAGATTGGAAAACAAAATGCGTTCCTTTTTCATCTACTTCTTTTTTGGATAGAGAATAAGTCAATTTAATATTTTTATCCTTTTTTGTAACAATTTTTTCTCCTATAAAAAGTGCTAATAATCCAATTAATATAAGGGAAAATACCACGATTAATAATTTTTTGATAATAAAAACTCCTTTTGAATTTTCTGATTATTCATTAGGTATATGGGGTGATTACACTTTCACCAAATATAAACCTGATGAATATTTTCGAGTAGTACATACAGGTAGAGCATCAATTTATTATGTAAAAGCAACAAGACATTCTTATACGATTAAACCTAAATATAAATAACAATGTATAAAGTCCTAAAAATAGTAAACCCCTGAATCTGACCTATTTGGACCAAATTTAGAGGATTTACTATCTAAGAGATTTTAAGTACAGAACGGTTTTGATCTTCCACCTTAATTTAACTCAGTTCAAACAGATATTTCTGTACATTTATTCTGGTATGGGCTATTGGACATTTTAAAGAGTATTAAAGATTGTTCAATATTCTGCAAGTCCTCATTTTTTGTACAATGCCTTGGCGTATGTTTTGAGCTTTTAGTTGGTATGACCCCTTTCTTTATTTTTAATTTCTAATTTTTTGATTTCTAGATAAATACAATAGAAAAATACAAAAAATAATATTACAGGAAAGATTATAAAGGCAGCATTATATTTTACTGAATCCTCAGCATGTAGACCATACAAATAAATTGTCATCCAAGAACCGCAACAAAATGCTATAATACTAATCAAACTTTTCATACGTTTCATCCTTTTCTGATTTTTTCCTTATAGTAAAT